>CAZGVP010000226.1:0-5137 GCA_964529135.1 uncultured Caulobacterales bacterium
ACTATCCTAAGTAACGCAATCCTCATGCCGCTCTTGCATAACCAGCTCAACATACCCAAATATTTCAAGGTCATAATTGAAATTATTAGAGCTAAACAGGTGGTTTAATGGGGTTTTCCATTAGGCCACTCGCCCTGGACGTGCCGATGGTACTTCACTCGCATTGAGTACCACGCAGAGAAACTCACAAAAACATCCAACCAAAAAACTCTAAAAACAAGCCATGTGTGCCGGCAAGGCACAATTTTTAACCTGAAGCCCACCTGAAAACTCAACTATTACCATCTGCAATCACAGTTTTCGGTTAGCCCCATAGAGATATCAGTCAATCATCTGAGCAGACCGTAGCCAGAACTGCTCATCGAAACCAGACACTTCTAAATTAGATACAAATTGACGAGCCGCTGCTTCCCAGGAAAAGTTCTCAGCATGAGCTCTACATGCATCTGGGTCAGCATGCTCCAAAGCCTCAAGACAAGCTTGCCTCAAATCTTCATTCAAGGTGCCACAGCCGGGTGCAGCACCTTTAATGATATCAAGCGGCCCACGTACAGGATACGCCGCCACTGGAACACCACACGCCAGCGCCTCAATATTGACGAGACCAAAAGTGTCGGTGCGTGAGGGAAATACAAATACATCTGATGCCTGATAATATTGTGTTAGTTCGTCCCCATGCTTTGGTCCCACAAAGACAGCGTCTGGATATTTCTCTTCCAGCTCATCGCGTTGCGGACCATCACCGACAACCAGCTTAGTGCCGGGTAAATCAAGCGATAGGAAATCTTCAATACTCTTTTCCACTGCGATGCGACCAACATACAAAAAGATTGGTCGAGCATGCTGATCCAGAAAAGATTTATCTCCGGGTTTGAACGAGTCAAGATCGACGCCCCGTGCCCATAATTTAATATTGGTAAACCCACGGGCCGTCATCTCATCCTGCATGCCAGCTGTCGCCACCATCATGGTTTCACCACTTTTGTGAAAATCCTTCAATACTGCATAGCCCCAATTTACTGGAAATGCCCACCGCTCATTGGCGTATTCAGCAAAACGTGTATGGAAGCTTGTGGTAAACGGATAGCGACGACGCTTACAAAACCGCCTGGTTGCACGCCCTATCGGGCCTTCAGTGGCAATGTGGATTGCATCCGGCTTGAATTCATTAATCAACTTAGCGGCTTTGCGATTTGGCAATAATGAAAGCCTAATTTCCGGGTATGATGGCATCGGTACAGACTTGAAATCATTCGGCGTTATATAGAGAATTTCATTACCATAGCCGGTCAATATATCCCCAAGAGTTTCAAGAGATCGCACAACACCGTTTACCTGCGGCTTCCAAGCATCGGTAGCTATGACAATCTTTAAACCATCAAGCTCATCATTTGGCATTGAAAAGCGTTGGCGGGCGCGGGTTAAACGCATCGCACCAGAACCAATGCGTCTCAATGCTCCTTTCTTGCGAGCTACAGCGGCCTCTTTGTCTAACTTATTTATTTCAGAACTGGATTCTACCATTGGTAACCCTTGGAAGTTGAAACCTACAAGCTCGTCATTTGCGCTGAACCAACGGATATAGCAAGAGAGATATCCGCCAAGAAATTACCAACTGCGCAATACCAATTCACAATCATATTCTATCCAGTTGTGAGATTTTTATGATTTATTAGGCCATAAATACCAAAATAATAAATAAAAATAGAATATATTTCCATAAATTTCGTAAACCCATGACAATGATATAGAAATTATAATAATTTTCTAGCTGCATTGCAATAATTTATTTTGCATCGCAAAATTTACCTTGCAGATTACAAGCACAATGGCTATATATAGAGAGTAGCCCTAGTGCTATGGCCCTTCTTGGGCGTTTCCTCCCTAAGACTTCAGGCCGCGGGCTTTTGCTTGCGGTCTTTTTTTGTCTATTCCGCTGCCCGTGCGGGGCGGAGTGCCCCTGGGTCAATCTCTGTCAATTCCTCAATAAGCTCTTTGAACAAATCCCGCAGACCGTCAAAACCACTGGTCCGTGTAATTCGAGTTTCATCCAGATAAAGCCCACGGTTAATTTCGATTTGTAATACGTGAACCCCCTGTGTGGGCCTACCATAGGCATTTGCAACATACCCTCCAGCATATGGGACATTGCGCACCACATGATGACCATTACGCCTTAACATGGTCTCGATTAACCCCGGTAAACTCGGAGCACTAGAAACACCAAATCGATCACCGAGTACAAAATCAATCGAGGGCTCGCCGGACCTTAAAGGCACACCGCCTGCAGATGGCATTGAGTGACAATCGATAACGACCGCAACACCAAACGCATTTTTTGCCTCCTGGATAAGCTGCACGAGAGCCGCATGATAAGGCTCATAACAAGTAGCCAGCCTTTTCATTGCTTCTCCTGCAGGCAATTTTCGGGCATATATATTCTGACCATCCGCAACAATTCTTGGCACAACGCCAAGTCCAGCAAGAACCCTGTTTGATTTCTTGTCCGCTACAAAAGGCAGATTTCCCTGGAACATAGCAGGATCAAGCTCTTTAATGCTGCGGTTTACGTCAACATATGCACGCGGAAACATCGCCCGTAATATCGGTGCCCCAAACTGTGGGGCGCTTTCTATAAGCAAATCCACATATGAGTCTTCAGACAAGCGCAGGGTTTGCTTATCCAACTTTGTTTGTTCAAGTAAGTCTAAAGGGTAACGCCTGCCCGAATGGGGCGACGCGAATATTACAGGTGTCCGCAACGTGGTTGGCCGGATAATATCAACAGCTTTTTGTGCCTGGTCAGATTGATCTGCCAAACTCTTAGCCACCCCCTCATCAGGTAACCCCAAAAGCGCTTTTACTGATTTTCCTGAAGCATTATCGCCACCGAAGTTTTTTAGAAAAGACCTTTTGGGCACAATATAATCCATCCGTAAATTCGGGCCGTTCCTTAACGCTAGGCAGCAATAATCTAGTGTGGTTAAGCGATAAAGCAAAGCTTAACACAAAGCGATTAGAGGTCACATAGCAACTTTATTGCCCGAAACGCCTTTGATCACGGAAAAACAGTTACACAAATGCATCTTTCGCAGTATCCCTCCCCCATGATCACGGCCGAACCCTTTAGCGGCGTAAAAATTGCTGTTAGAAGGTCAAATATGCAAATCCGGGACAACACACCCATTAGACCGGCAAAGCTATAGATAGGGCAAAGAAGATGGTGGCGATTTTACTGGCTGAAGACGATGATTCTATGCGTCGGTTCCTGAAGAAGGCATTAGAACGAGCAGGGCATGAGGTCATTGATGCGGCGCAAGGGGATGAAGCCCTTACCGAGTTACAACTCAGAGAATTCGATCTTTTGTTGACAGATATCGTTATGCCAGTGATGGACGGGATTGAATTGGCCCGCCGCGCAGCTGACATTGACCCTGAAATGAAAATTATGTTCATCACCGGGTTTGCTGCGGTTGCCCTGAATGCTCAGGAAAAAACCATTGAAGACGCAACGGTGTTATCCAAACCGTTTCACCTGAAAGATCTGGTCAATGAAATAGACCGGGTATTGGCCGCTTAACTGACCTTAAAACACTCAGTGACGAAACGCGGCAATCCTTGATTGAATGTCGTGTCACTTCTCGTGCTGCAATATCCCTGAATGGGTCAGTCCCGCGTGAGCCGTTAAAATCCATCTCAACATAATCTCAAGCCCCATCCAAAACCCAAGATTTCTGGCCGCTTTCACTCATATTGAAACCCATCCTTGAAGGTTAATATCTGTGAGTAGAATTGAACGCTGTATGCCATTTTCCAACCAGGATTTTGATTGCCTGGATTTTCGCAATTTTCAGGATTTTAAACACGAGCGCTTCATCAGTAGATGCATCTCTAGCTTGTCGGCATGATATTTTTCCTTACCATAGATATGAAAGAAGGAGGCGGGCCATGGATTTGAAACGTAGGAAATTTTTAAAACAAAGCGCCATTACAACAAGCTTTGTAACTCTCGGCAGCGCGTGTTCGCGAACCACCTCAAGCTCTACACAAGCTGACGGTGATCTAATGGATGCAGTATCAACAGCATCAGCCATCAGAAATAAAGACATCACGGCTCTTGAAGCTGTTGAGGCCGCTATTGATCGCGCAGAACAAATCAATCCGGCCATCAATGCAATCGTGACTAAGACCTTTGATCGCGCCCGCGAACAAGCACGTAATACTCCCAAGGGCGCTCTTTCAGGTGTGCCCACTTTTGTTAAAGACCTGTTTCATATAAGCGGTGTACCCACTGAATTTGGTTCAAGAGCCTATCGCGGGGCGATTGCCAATATGCAATACCCCTTTATCGATGATTTTCAGGAAAACGGCCTTATCAGTCTTGGCAAAACATCAACGCCGGAATTTGGTTTAACGGCAACAACAGAACCACTGAGCTCAGGACCAACCCGCAACCCTTGGAATACGGATCATTCCACAGGTGGATCATCAGGCGGTGCTGCTGCGTTAGTCGCTGCTGGTGTTGTACCTATAGCACACGCCACAGATGGCGGCGGCTCCATTCGTATTCCAGCAGCGTGTTGCGGCCTTGTTGGATTAAAACCTTCGCGAGATCGATTTCGCCCAGCGCGTGATGAAAGCAGAACCCCGGTGCGCATTTCTGCTCATGGCGTTGTCAGTCGAACTGTAAGAGATACAGCAGCCTTTATGGCCGCAATGGAAATTCCATCTGGTGAAGGGCCACTAACCCCCGTTGGTCTGATTAGCCAAGCTAGTAGCAAACGCCTCACCATTGGCGTTATCAATTCACCCCCCCTTGGCACCAAAATTCATTCGGATGTAACGCGCGCCATCGAAGATATATCTAATCTATGTGAAACATTAGGCCATAAAACAGTAGAGATAAACAATCAGGTTGGGCAAAAATTTGGTGATGATTTCCTTCTCTATTGGGCAGGAGCAGCCAATTTTTATGTCAGCACGTGGGAGGCAAGCACAGGCAAAAAAGCCACTGAAAATGAATTTGAATCTTTTACTCTAGGGTTACGCGAACACTATCTTGCCAACGCAAAAAAAATGCAAGCAAGCGTTCTGGCGTTGATTAAATTCAACACTACTTGGCGCTCTATGTTTGAAG
>CAZGVP010000227.1:0-5098 GCA_964529135.1 uncultured Caulobacterales bacterium
CAGCAACCGTTTGTATGCCTAGTTTATGCGCAGTGCGAATAACGCGGCAGGCAATTTCTCCTCGATTGGCGATGAGAATTTTCTGAAACATGGGGTTGTTCTTTCGGAATATAGTGAGGGTTATTAATCAACGGTGCTAGATCAAAGGAAATGTTGCGACTATAGAGCGAATGAAGCTACAGCTTAAGCAATCTTCGCATTCATGCCTATGCCAGCAAGTTTATATCCGCGTTGTAAATCATCAATGTGTCGTGCCATCCATTTTTGTGCCCTTATTTTATCACCCTTTTCGATAGCGTTAATCAGTTCCTTTTGGGCTTTGATAATACGCTTGCGCCCATCAGGTACATTAACAATAACCTGGCGCAAACCAGCATCGATCAACATGTTTAGTGATTGTGATAATGCTAATGTGACGCTGTTTTTTAAACCCGCAGCGATAGTGTTAAAAAATTCATCTGTATACTCAACGACCATATCATAATCGGTACTATCAGTTTTGGTGAGGACATTATTGATGGCTTTGAGTTTTTTGAGATCTTTCTTACTAAATTTCTCAGCAGCCATTGCCGCTAATTGAGGTTGAAACAATGCCAGTGCCTCTAAAGCTTCCCGAAAAGTGACGCCGCTGAATGTAAGTGCGCGGCTTGTGGAAAGAGCAACATCGCCAACGTTAGGTCGTTGTATGATTAGTCTTTTAGCTGCGCCGCGAGCAACAAGGCCGGAAGTTTCCAGCAAGCGTATGCCTTCGCGAACTGTAGACCTGGTTACGCCGAATTGTTCGCATAACGCGGTTTCTGTTGGCAATAATGCCCCTTCGATAAGTTTACCTGAGAGGATGTCGGCTTCAATTGCTTCACAAACTTTCAGATAAGCGGGGGCACGGCTTAACGGGGCAAATTGATGGGACATTAGGCAGCCTTTTCAAACAATTCGCGCCCGATTAACATGCGGCGAATTTCGCTGGTGCCTGCGCCAATTTCATAGAGTTTGGCATCACGCAGTAAACGCCCAGTGGCATAATCATTGATATAGCCATTTCCACCAAGCAACTGGATTGCATCAAGGGCAATTTGAGTTGCTTTTTCAGCAGCATAAAGAATACAACCAGCTGCGTCTTGCCTGGTTGTTTCTGCGCGATCACACGCAGCAGCCACGGCATAAACATAGGCCTTACAAGCGTTCATCGATGTATACATATCTGCGATCTTGCCCTGAACCAATTGGAAGGTACCGATGGGTTTACCAAATTGCTGACGGTCGTGAATATATGGCATCACGATATCCATAGCAGCTTGCATGATACCAAGAGGGCCACCGGAAAGGACGGTGCGTTCATAATCCAGTCCACTCATCAATACGCGGACACCATCGTTTACAACGCCGAGGACATTTTCTTCTGGCACTTCGCAATCTTCAAATACAAGCTCGCCAGTATCAGACCCGCGCATGCCAAGTTTGTCGAGTTTTTGCGCGACAGAAAACCCTTTAAAATCTTTTTCGATGATGAAGGCCGTAATACCTCGTGAATGGGCCTCTGGTTCTGTTTTCGCGTAGACCACAAGTACATCACCGCCAGGGCCGTTGGTGATCCACATTTTTGAACCGTTCAGCACATAGCGATCACCTTTTTTCTCGGCGCGAAGGCGCATCGAAACCACATCAGATCCGGCTCCCGGTTCAGACATCGCCAGTGCGCCAAGATGTTCACCAGAGCAAAGTTTTGGTAGATAGCGTGATTTTTGGTCCTGATTACCGTTGAGATTGATCTGGTTTACACACAAGTTAGAGTGCGCTCCATAAGACAGCCCAACCGAGGCTGATCCACGTGAAATCTCTTCCATTGCAACGGTGTGGGCAAGATAACCAAGCCCGGTGCCGCCATGGCTTTCTTCGGCGGTAATACCAAGCAATCCCAATTCGCCAAGTTCCGGCCAGAGATCGCGAGGCAAGCTGTTTTCCCGGTCAATCTCATCGGCCCGAGGTGCCAAGCGGTCACCGACCCAGCGTACAATCATCTCGCGAATTTCTTCAATAGCAGGATCAAGGCCGAAATTCATGGAAGGGATATTCGAGCGCATAAAAAAAGTCCTTTGACTGGGGCGGCTTTGAGCGTCCAGAAAGTAGTTAAAATTGAAAATCAGAACACTTTATACACGAACTCCGGTTGTCGGACAATAGGACATATGCTATGCAGGTAAAAATTTTACTGGTAGTAATGATGACCCAATCTCTCTCGACCAACATAGATGCCCGATCTGAAGAATTTCAGATCAATAACAAGGCCATGAAGGCTTTGGTGGATGACCTTCGCGCCAACGTTGATAAAGTCGCTAAAGGTGGTGGGGAGAGATATGCCGATCGTCACAAGACGAGAGGAAAGTTACTGGCTCGCGAACGTGTTGCCAGATTGATTGATCAAGGCGCACCGTTTCTTGAAATTGGCCAGTTTGCAGCCTGGGGCATGTATTCGGGCGATGTTATGTCAGCGGGGGTAATTACAGGTGTTGCACCTGTTAACGGTGTTGAGTGTATGATTGTTGCCAATGACCCAACCGTAAAGGGTGGTTCCTACCATCCGATGACTGTGAAAAAACATTTGCGCGCTCAGGAGATTGCGCTCGAAAACCGATTGCCTTGTATTTATCTGGTTGAATCTGGTGGTGCATTTTTGCCAATGCAGGATGAAGTTTTTCCTGATAAGGAACATTTTGGACGTATATTCTATAATCAGGCCAATATGTCGGCGCAAGGAATTCCCCAAATTGCTGTAGTTCATGGCTCTTGTACGGCAGGGGGAGCTTATGTGCCTGCGATGTCTGATGAAGCGATTATCGTGCGTAATCAGGGCACGATTTTTCTGGCAGGTCCTCCGTTAGTGAAGGCTGCCACTGGTGAAGTGGTTAGCGCAGAAGATCTTGGCGGCGGTGATGTGCATACACGCACGTCCGGAGTGGCGGACCATCTGGCTGATGATGATGATCATGCGTTAGGGATTGCCCGTAAAATTATCTCCAGGTTAAATTGGGAAAAAAAAGGCCGACTTGCTACTGTGCCTGTGCAGCCACCAGTATATGATCCCAAAGAGATTTACGGGATAATCGAAGCTGATATTCGCAAACCTTATGATGTTCGCGAAGTTATTGCACGTATGGTAGATGGATCGGTGTTTGATGAATTTAAACCTCTTTATGGCACGACGCTTGTTACCGGTTTTGCTCATCTTCATGGTTTTCCTGTTGGTGTTATTGCCAATAACGGCATTCTTTTTTCTGAAAGCGCCATGAAAGGAGCTCATTTTATTGAGCTTTGTTGCCAGCGAAATATTCCTATTGTCTTTTTACAGAATATTACTGGGTTTATGGTTGGGCAGGCTGCAGAATCTGGCGGCATTGCAAAAAATGGCGCAAAACTGGTGACCGCTGTATCAACCGCGCGTGTGCCAAAATTTACTGTGATTATTGGTGGATCCTATGGGGCGGGAAATTACGGTATGTGCGGGCGTGCATATGGCCCGCGGTTTTTATTTATGTGGCCCAATGCGCGGATTTCGGTAATGGGCGGCGAGCAGGCGGCTAATGTTCTTGCTACAGTGCGTGAAGATGGCATGGCAGCTAAAGGCGAGACATGGCCAGAAGCAGACAAGCAAGCATTTATGCATAAAACCCGAGATGGTTATGAAGCACAAGGCAATCCATATTATGCATCCGCCCGGTTATGGGATGATGGGATCATCGACCCGGCTCAAACCCGCGATGTGTTAGGGTTATCAATCTCTGCGGCACTGAACGCGCCAATTGAAGAAACCAAATTTGGTGTGTTCCGTATGTAGGAGCAAAAATTTTACTCGACGTTATGAGGGATATTTTTCTGGGTATTTTGTTGAATTGTCTATCATTCGAATTTCTAATCCAAACAAAAATTTTCACCTGTACGTGCGACGTTGAAACCAGCGTTTTGAATTAACTTTGAGGTTTTGCTCGCCGGATCAAGCGCAGGGTTTGTATGGTTCATATGAATGAAGTTGATTTTGTTTTTCTCCGTTTTTGGTAAATCTTTCAACCGGGCCATGGTTGTTGTGATTGTCGGGTGGGGAATTTTACTCATATCGCGTCCCGGCAGTTCATCGCCGCTATAAAAGGTGGCATCCAGAAAAAGAATATCATTGCTACGAACTACGTCCTCTAACTGTGTCCCAAGACTTGCCCATTCATTCCAGCTGTCAATATCGGGTAAATAAAGCGCGCTTTGATCTTTGTATGTAATGCGATACCCAACTGTTTCAGCATATTCATCGCGGTGCGGAACAAGTAGAGGAGTGACATTCAAATCATCACTAAGCTGAACAGATGAGCTGGCGCGCAATCGTTTTATTGCAATATTATTGAGGGCAACTAGCTGGCTCCAGGGGCCATTGTTTTCCAGATACGTAGCCATCTTTGGCATTGCGTAGACGGGTATCGAGTTTGCGCCCATGGCTTCACGGCCAAATTGCGCCAAGCCAAGATAATGACCGATATGAGCGTGAGTTAAGAAAACTCCATGGAGGCTAAAATCAGGTTGATCAATTTGCTGATGAAGCCTGTAAAGCTGAGTTTTGATGTCGGGTGTAGCGTCAAACAGATATTTCTTTGTGTTACTACGATCTATCAGAGCAATTGATGTTGCGAGTGCCTGATGAATGGGATTTGTCCAGGCGCCATCTTGATGGACGCCAATTTGTGGTTTCCCAGCGTCCTGACCATTCCCAAGAATTGTGAGCTCTATGGTACAGGTGCTCTTCATGTCGGAGGCATCGCTACTGTTATGGCAGCCAAGAACTAATGCAAATACCAATGGCAGGGCGCTTTTTACTGTATGACGTAACATTTCTATTTCTTGAGTTGGTGTTTGTTGGCAGCCCGTTTTGTACTCCAAAAGAGCGCTTTTCCTATCTTAACGGGTTATTTAGGGTTGAATCAATTTTCCAGCAATACATAATGGAAACAAAGGGGTGCAAGTGTATGATACTCCTAAAAGTATTCATGTGTTGAGGGGATAGTTGTGAAAGAGTATACAATTTTATTGCGAAAATATGCGTTTGTATTTTTATTTTTAC
>CAZGVP010000228.1:0-5085 GCA_964529135.1 uncultured Caulobacterales bacterium
AGGGCCGACGGAGTGAGTTGATCATAACTATCCCCATTTTTTATTTCCGTGATAGGCTAACATAAGATGGCGCGGCCACAGGGCTATTTCGGCGACATTTCGACAAGTGAGAATAACCTTCGCAAGACGGGTAAAACCCGTCGTTTGTTCATTACTCCTGGTTAATCATCCTGATTATGTAAAAATAAAATCATGCCGAACTATCATCGCCTTTATGTTCCGGGTGGGACTAATTTCTTTACCCTTAACCTGATGGGTAGACCTCAGACACATTTAACATCGCATATTGATCTTCTGCGCCGGGCTTTTGCAAAAGCACATTTTGCAAAAGCACAGTCACAGCATAATTTCGAAACTGTCGCAATTGCGATCATGCCGGATCATCTTCATTGTATCTGGACATTACCGCCCAACGATGATGATTTTTCAACACGGTGGAAAAAGATAAAGCGCGAATTTACCGTTGAATTCTCCAAGGTTCGACCTGTGGCCCATACGTCCCGCGCCGGAGAACGACGCGCATGGCAACGCCGGTTTTAGGAACACCTCATACGCGATGATCAAGATTTGGAAATCCATATTAATTACATTCACTTCAATCCGGTCAAGCATGAGCTTGTGAGCGATCCAGATGATTGGCCATATTCTTCATGGCATAAATATAAAGAAGATAATGGGAAGCACTTGCTGCCGCCACCAAAATCAATGAACAGATTGGATTAAGCGAAAACTTCCTGGAACTATATCGTAGGGCATATGAAATGTGCCATTTCAATGGCAGAGACAAACCTCGTAAGACGGATGAAATCCACCATTTGGGTCCGCAAATTTTGAGAATGTAAACAAAGTATTAGGGCAACGTTTGCTGGCATCACGATATTCCAATAGCTCTCCATCTATCATTCTCGGATAGACGGGAATGACAGATCGAGAGGTAAATGAAATATCAAAAAGTGCATTAAGACCCCATAATGAGGAACTGTTACAAGCGACGTCTCGAAGAATGCATAACGCACCCTATGTACTCATAATCAGAGCATTACACCTACTTTTCTTTGGATGGAGGTGGAGGCGGCGGGGGAGAAGGTTTAGGTCGCTGATCAGAACTCGGATTATACCTAGGCATTCCTTTGCCTAACCCTCTCTCTTTTCCGTCTTGTATAGGTATATATCTGGGGTTTTCATTATATATTTTACTCATTTTCTTCTTTCTCCTCTTCTATCTCCTTATGAATTTCAATGAAATGTATATCTAAAACCGATATCAACATCGTGCTACATTGATCAATTGGGATTTCTTCATTATTTGCCCCAATCCATGCCGCTTTGCTAATATTAAAATGGCCTTTTTCCGGTTCAGATGGCCATTCTTTTGGGTACCCAATAATCCTTCTCCCATCTTTTAAGTACAAAGTTATAAAACTCTTGGCAAAAGCAAATGCACTATACCACTCAGATGGGAAAGAAGTTTCATTTGTAAGTTGTAGCTCTCTGGCCTTTTTATGTAACAGATCGTTATTAGCAATATAAGCAAATACTCCACCTATCGTTACTGCCAATACGATTTGCCATACATTAGCAACTTCATCAGACCAAGGCACAATAATGAAAAATTCGCGCCCTAATAAGAGAAGAAAATTCTTAACAACAGATACGCCGACATTTATAAACAAAATAAAAATAAGTGCGCGAACAACAACATCAAATTGAGATAGCTTTGGAAAACGTGTTAAACCTTGAAATACCCACACCCCCAGAAAACCAGGTAGTAAAAATTGGATTGCATCAATGATCTCTGAGGATATTCCTTGCATCACCCCGCCTGGCGATCCTTCCACTGATCAAATTGGCTCCACACGCCATCATTGCCGTGCCATTCGCCCTTTGTGGCGGCTTTGGAATATTCCGTGGCGCGGGCCTCAAAGAAGTTGGCATGCTCCACGCCATTGGTGATTTCGGTGAGCCACGGGATCGGGTGTTTTTCGATGCCATAGACTTTCGGCAACTCTAACTGCCCCAGGCGCCAGTCGGCGATATAGCGAATATATTGCTTGATATCGTCCGGGGTCATCCCATCAACCGGGCCCATCTCAAACGCCAAATCGATGAATTTATCTTCCAGGCCCACCACGGTTTTGCAACAATCCACAATATCGTCGGCAACAGAGGCGGTGACGCACCCGGTTTCTTTACGGAAGGCATGATAGAGCTTGATCATCCCCTCGCAATGAAGGCTTTCATCGCGGATCGACCAACTGACGATTTGACCCATGCCCTTCATTTTGTTCTGGCGCGGAAAATTCATCAGCATCGCGAAGGATGCAAATAATTGCAGCCCTTCGGTGAACCCACCAAACATCGCTACGGTGCGGGCAATGTCCGCCTCAGTTTCAACGCCAAATTCCTGCATGTAATTATGTTTGTCGGCCATCGCCTCATACTCAAGAAACGCAGAGAACTCGCTTTCCGGCATACCGATGGTTTCCAGCAACAAGGCATAGGCGGCGATATGAATTGTCTCAATGTTGGAGAACGCCGAAAGCATCATCTTGATCTCGGTAGGTTTGAACACCCGCGCATAGCGCTCCATATAATTATCATTCACCTCAACATCGGACTGAGTGAAAAAACGAAATATCTGTGTCAGGAGGTTACGCTCGGCATCGGTGAGATTATTTGCCCAGTCCTTGCAATCCTCGCCCAGCGGCACCTCTTCAGGCATCCAGTGAACCTGCTGTTGGCGCTTCCAGAAATCATAGGCCCACGGATAGCGAAACGGCTTATAACTGCCTGATGGTGTCATCAGTCCAGGCAGGGTTTTTCCGTTCAGTTGATTAGCTGAATCCAGCATGTGGCGCATCCTTTTGGCTTATATCGTGGTATGGTTTCGAACCATGATTACCACAACATATTGGGTGCGCTCCGATGAGAAAATCAAGCCCTTGTGGTCAAAGGTGGAAAAAGAATCAATGCGCTTGCGAGACGATCAACGATCTTCGGGCTTGCGGATAACATATTGGCGAAGGTGCGCAGGCACATCTCGCTGCCTGGCGGCTATTTTTCGCTCTGCATTGCGCTTGGCATGGGCGGCTGCCTCTGCATCATCATCGGGAGCACTATTTTTCTCTTTGGCCGCCCGTAAGGACATCGCCGGTTTGTGGGTTCCAACGGTCCCATTGGCACTTGCCAAACTCTGTGATTCTTGTGCAATCCGGCGAACAGAAACCCCCAGGCCTGCTAGCATCCAGTAAAATATCGGCACCTGAGAGATAGAACTGGTGGTACCAATCACGACAATAACGCCGATCAAGGCTGCAAAAATAGCACGGCAATAGCCAGAAAACTCGTTATCTGTTTTTGCGGTTTTCAACATCGCCTGAAAAGCCGCATTGGCGCCACTGAATAAAATACCGACAAACAGCCCCAATCCTACCAATCCCTTGGCCAACCCTACTTGAATATAGCTATTCACCAGATCGATAATCCCCTGCCCTTGCAGAAGCTCGCGCATTTCCGGGGTTTCCAGATAATTGGTTGAACCAAACCAGGGGTTCATCATGATGACCTTCACCCCGTTCTCAAAGAGGCGTTGACGATAGGATACAGTTGAATTGTCTGCATCAACATCTCCAAAGAAAGGCAGGATAGACAGCACCTTGTCACCAATCGGAGACAAAGCCAGCACGATAAAGGCAAGCACCGCAAAAGCACCGGCAACTATCCCGCGACTAAACCCTTTTGGTCCAGACACCACATAAGTTGCAGTGGAAACAACGGCCCCAAGCCAGGGCCCTCGCGAAAAGGTCAACAAAAGAGCCCCCGCAAAAGCTGCAATCCCACTGGCTGCCATGAACTTGGACAGCCTTGGCTGGATCAGGGAATATGACAGTGTCATGGCCACCATTAAAAGGAACCCGAACTCAATTGGCCCCAGAACGGAGGCATAGGCCCGCAAAAATCCTAACCGGTATATGTATGTCGCCACATGAGGCCCGTGCCAATTTGCCGTGGGTTGCCCATAAAAGTGCCAGGCCATTACGGATTCAATAAACGCCAGCGCAGCAAAACCCAGCAATGGCGTTACCAGCGCAATAAAGAAAACCTTGATGTCTTCAGCTGTTTTAACCCATCGGCTAATCACGAAATAGGGTAGAAAAACCGTCAGCACCAATATCCAGATAATGCGTAACCCATCAGTAATTGAGGTATCCCTGAACGCCAATACAGCACTTAAGGCAACATAGAGCACCATAAAGGCATCGGTCAGAATGATCCCCCGCAATTTACCGGACATTGATTTGAAATGCATGAGCGCCGGAAGCAACACCACAATAGAGAACAGCAATGGAGGTGAAATCGGAAACAGTTGATTAATCCCGCCAAAGCCCGGAATCGGTTGCTCAATCGGAGGTAAAATACATATCAGTAAACCATAGAGCACAGCGAGGTTTTGTTCAATTTTCAGCGCCACAAACAAGCTGACCATAGAGCCAATAACAATCAGCATCAGCCAATAGTTGGGGATCATAAAGGCTACCGCCGTTAGGACACCAAACATGACCATCCATCGGTCAATACGCCCTGGCGCAATAAGACCTTGGAACGCAAACCGCGCGATGAAAAATACACCCGTCAATATTGGGAGGATCACCATTAAGGCTTTAAGAGAATTTACCACTGACTATCAGCCCAAACTTAAACAAAATTTCACGCACAATCGTTTACGCATATTTGACAAGGCTATCAAACTCATCGTTATGAGTATCAAGGTAATATGTTAAAAATTGTCAGAATTTAGGCCGGTTTGGCCCATAACATCGTATAAACCTGTAATTAAATGACCGATGACCTCAAAACAACCAACGCCAGCAATGAAGTTGAGCAATCCATACTGAAACGCGCTTTACGCGGCGGAGGCATGACCGTTTTCGGCTTTGGGTTCAGCCAAATCATCAGATTTTGCTCAAATCTGATTATGACCCGGTTTTTGGTGCCAGATGCTTTTGGGTTGGTTGCAATGGCCATGACATTGCAGTTTTTGTTATTCATGGTCTCAGATATCGGGATCAATGCCAGCGTCATCAG
>CAZGVP010000229.1:0-5068 GCA_964529135.1 uncultured Caulobacterales bacterium
CAAACCACTAGTCAGCGCATGGTTATCAGTGTCAACTTGATCCAGTGGGGGTAATAATACTATTATGTGCCTAACATCACGCTGAGAAATTTTTCTCTGATATGCTTTTCTGGGAATCCCCCTGCCCATGTCAAATTATTCTCACTCTGAAGACCACCCGAATATATTTGTTCATCCTCCTCTTGTTATGTTGCTGGCGATTATTATCGGATTCATCGCTCGTGGATTTTGGGGTGGGTTTATGGATATTGTGCCCCGTCTGGTGGGGGAGGCCTTGGGGTCGATCCTGATTTTGGGAGCGATTACGATCTTGCAATTGGGGGTGAGCACTTTTGCCGAAGGTGGGGAGGCATTACGCCCATCCACGCCATCGCGCCAACTTTTTACCAAGGGCGTTTATGCCTATACCCGTAATCCGATCTATGTAGCGATGATGCTGCTTGGCGGTGGGCTTGGTTTTGCAACCCTTAATCTATGGACGATTTTGATGACGTTTATGGCCGGTGTGATCATTAATTACCTGGTCATCAAACCGGAGGAACGGTACCTGGAGGACAGGTTTGGCGTGGAATATGAGGATTATAAAAAGCGTGTTCGCAGATGGATGTAGGGGAATGTAGGCGCGATATCGACTATCAGCGAAAATTGAACTGATTTGTTTATGTTTTCGGTGTATTTCCGTTGTTTAGCACCTTGTTTTTGGTGGGCACAGGGGATATGTCCAAGGGCTGATTATGACGAATTTTACGCCGCGCCCTGATTCTGGGAATAGCTGGCTGGAGAAAATCTATGGCACGCGTCACCGTTGAAGATTGTGTAGACAAAGTACAAAATCGGTTTGAACTGGTATTGCTGGCAGCCCATCGCGGTCGTATTTTGGCTTCTGGGGCCGAATTGCTGGTTGACCGTGATAATGACAAGAACCCGGTTGTTGCCCTGCGAGAGATTGCTGATGGTCAACTGACCCCGGCTCAGTTGGAAACTGACTTGGTTGCGTCGTTGCAAAAACATAATAATACTGACGAGGTTGACGAATTTGAGGCCGAATCCGAAACAGCGGATGCGCCGGAATTTGATAATCTTAACGAAGATGATTTCCTGAAATCCCTGCAGGATTCTGGCATGACGACGCAACAGTCGTTACCAAAAAGCTAAGCTTTGTTTAGGGACCAAGCTTGCCTTAATATTCTGGACGGCGCAAAAAATAAGTTGATGCCAATATCTGGATTGTTGATGCGAGCCAATTTCTAAACGCGATAGGGCGATATGCTTGCGAAGCCGGCAGGGCTTGTAGATTGCCATCTGACTTATGCCAACGAGTATCCCTGAACGACCTGCAGATGCGTCTTTAAAGGCAGAGAAGCCTACGAAGGCTAACAAGCTTTCAACAGCAGGTAAGCCCTCGGAAGTTAATCCGTCCCTCAGTCAGAATCCGGAGATTAAGTCCTATGCAAAAACTCCGTCAACTCAAGAGCCGAGCGCGCAGAAATTTGAACCACCGGATGCGCAGGGGACTTCAGATACGAGCTGCCGCACGCCGCAAGCTGATGCTGTTGGATCGCCGTCGTCAAGCAAAGCAGAAAATACTGGGAGGAACGTTGAAACGTCGCCGTCCTCGACTGCGCAAGTAACTGACGCAGACCTGGCTATATCTGCTAGCGGGGCAAAAATGCCTGTCGGATTTATTCGTCAATATGAGCTAGTGGACCGGGTGCGGGCATATGCGCCTGAGGGTTTTGACGAGGATGGCCTCAATCGCGCTTATGTTTTTGCAATGCAAGCGCATGGCGGTCAAACCCGTAAATCGGGTGACCCCTATTTTACGCATCCTCTAGCCGTTGCTGCGATCTTGACTGAGTTAAAAGCAGATCCTGCGAGTGTAATAACGGCGCTTTTGCATGATACGGTCGAAGATACCGATGTTAGCCTTGCTGATATTCGCAGATTATTTGGCACCGAAATTGAGAGCCTTGTGGATGGGGTCACCAAACTTTCGAAAATAGAATTGAAATCGGAAGCGAGTAAGCAGGCAGAAAATTTCCGCAAACTTGTTATGGCAATGGCTGATGATGTCCGTGTGTTACTGGTCAAGCTTGCAGACCGGTTACATAATATGCGTACACTGCATTATTTTAACAATCCTGATAAGCAAAAGCGTATCGCGCTGGAAACATTGGAGATTTATGCACCGCTTGCCGGGCGCATTGGCATTCAACGGTTTAGAGAGGAGCTGGAAGATTTATCTTTTAAGGAGCTAAACCCTGAAGCCTTTAAGACCATAGCAACACGTCTGGATGGGTTGCAATCGACAACAGTGAAGGGGGTTGTTGATCTTGCCCAAACTCTGCGTGAACGGCTGAATCTGGCGAACATTGATGTGCAGGTAATGAGCCGGGAAAAAAGACCATATTCGATTTGGCGCAAGATGGAAGCCAAGAATATTTCTTTTGAAGAATTGGCTGATATTTATGCCTTCCGTGTGATTGTTGATACTGTAGAGGATTGTTATAAAGCACTCGGTGTTGTGCATACGCGCTGGCGTATGATTCCGGAAGAATTTGACGATTACATCTCAAATCCAAAACCTAACAACTATCAATCGGTTCATACAGCCGTTATTGGCCCTCCAACAGAGGCGGGAAACCGTCAGCGCATTGAGATACAAATTCGTACGCACAAAATGCATGATCATGCGGAACGGGGGGCTGCTGCGCACTGGCTTTATAAGCAAATTGGTCAAGGTGCTGAAAACTCCGTCTCACAAAATATGCCAGCACGTACGGAGTTTATTGTGCCGAGCGATTATGATCCTCTGCAAACACCGCGAAGCTTGCAAACCATGTTTGGGCAGGATGAAGACCCAGATGAAGCGTTGAAATATGCCAAGCTTGAACTTTTTCAGGATCAGGTTTTTTGTTTCACCCCGAATGGCACTGTTATTGCCCTTCCGAAGGGGGCGACGGCACTGGATTTTGCTTATGCAGTGCATACGGACATTGGCGATACATGCATCGGTGCTGAGATTAATAACCGCGCAAGGCCTTTGCGTATTGCCCTTAAAAATGGTGATGTTGTGCGTATTCTCCGATCTGAGAATGCACGCCCTCCGACTGAGTGGGAGAGTATGGCGGTAACAGGCAAGACACGTGCTGCGATACGCCGGCGCTTGAAAGAACTTGAATATGCAGAACAGGTCAAAATGGGCCGCTCTGTTGCAGAGAGTGCATTCTCCGGAGCGCGGTTAGATTTTTCTCTCAAGGCGATCAAATCGGCACTTTCCCGGTTGAAATTGAAAACTCCCAATGAGGTGCTGGCTAAAATTGGACGAGGTGACATGTCTGTTGGTGAGTTGGTTGAAGCGGTTTATCCCGGTGCACCTACTATCAGTGAAAATGAGGTTCGTGCCTCTAACGCCGGACAAATTGTGAATGCGCGCCATGTGGTGCGTGGCGTGACGCCAGGATATAATGCTGAGATGGCAAGATGTTGTTTGCCGATACCCGGTGAGCGCATAGTCGGGATTAAGTCAGGCCACGATGAAATTCGTGTGCATACAATTTTTTGCCATAGATTAGCTGAAGATAACCCCTCGCAGGACCGTTGGGTTGACTTAAAATGGCGTGAAAATCGCGGCGAGTATAGAGCTGCCAGTTCTATTGAGCTGACAGTCCGTAACGAAGTGGGGGGGTTGAGTGAGTTGGCTTCTGTTATCGCGCGTTATAATGTGTCAGTAACAAACATTAGATTTACCAAACGAACCCCAGATTTTTTCGATCTTGTGATCGATGTTGGCGTTAAAGATATTCAAAATTTGACGCAGTTATTGACGGCGATGCGGGCAACCAATACCACCATTTCTGCACAACGTCGTGAAGGACAAGAAGAGGAACCAAATGATGATATCGCACGATGACGTCTTGCGGGAGTTTGAAGAAGCAGGAGCTCTGTTAAAAGGGCATTTCGTTCTATCATCCGGATTGCATAGCGATACTTACCTCAACAAATCCATTGTTTCTCAATTTCCCGATCGCACCGAACGTTTGTGTCGGGGGCTGGCGGAGAAGGCCATTACGCATTTCGGAAATCGCATTGATTATGTGATTGCCCCTGCAATGGGCGCAATCATATATGGCTATGAGACAGCGCGCCATTTAAATAAACCCTTCATGTTTACAGAGCGAGTTGACGGTGAATTTCAGTTGCGCCGTGGTTTTGAAATAGAGGCGGGGGCACGCATTCTCGTTGTTGAGGACATTGTTTCTACGGGCCTGTCTGCACGTGAATGTATTGATGCGGTTCGCCAATTGGACGGCGAAGTTGTTGGACTTGCATGTCTGATTGATCGTTCCGGTGGCAAGGCAGATGTTGGTGCGCCGATGACCGCTTTAGCGACATTAACGGTAGATACGTGGCTTGCGGATGAATTGCCGGCACACCTTGCGGGTATTCCAGCGATCAAACCTGGTAGTCGTGGTATCAGCCAATAGGGGTGAATATGGCTGAAATTAAACCGCCATTACGATTAGGCGTTAATATTGATCATGTAGCAACCCTTAGAAATGCCAGGGGTGGAACTCATCCTGATCCCGTCCGTGCTGCGCAGCTTGCAGCGGATGCTGGCGCGGACGGTATCACAGCGCATTTGCGCGAAGACCGGCGTCATATCCGTGATGATGATATGCATCGGTTGCATGAGGAAATTGATTTGCCATTAAATTTTGAAATGGCGGCAACTGCTGAAATGCTCAAACTGGTAACGGAGGTCAAGCCATATGCTTGTTGTCTTGTGCCAGAAAATCGTAATGAGCGCACAACAGAAGGTGGGCTTGATGTCCATGGGCAACATAATTTCCTTGTACCCTTTGTTCGTGAGCTGACGGATGTTGGTGCGCGTGTTTCTCTTTTTGTTGATCCTGATAAACGCCAAATAGAAGCCGCAAAATCTACCGGCGCGCCAGTTATCGAAATTCATACTGGTGCGTATTATGAGGCGTGTTTAGCGACCACACCTGAGCGTATCCAAAAAGAGTTTGACGAAGTATCAAGCCACACAGAAGTCAAAATTATT
>CAZGVP010000230.1:0-5027 GCA_964529135.1 uncultured Caulobacterales bacterium
CAAGCATTTTTAGAAGCGGCGCATGGCGGCTTGCCGGGAACGCATGGTAAAGCGTTGACGCCCCGAACATGACCAGCATGGTGACGCCGTACAAGCCAACGGCGAACATCGCTGCCGCGCCGTCTGAGCCAGCTTTGATCACCAAAAACAGGATCGCAAACAAGGATAGGAATGCGCCAACACCGTGTGTCAGAGCGTGGAGAAACTCCTCGCGCGCTGAATATTCAATCACCGCCGTTTGGTTCGTTGACATTTTTTATTCCTTATGTGCCCTCGCACGATAGTCGGTAACCGTCGTCTGTTCAACAACGCACGCGATCACAAGCGCGGGAAGAAGCCTTGCATTGCTTGACAAATATAGCGTCTGGGTCGCAAAAGACGCCGAGTTTGTGGACGACTTTGGGAGGGGTTGATGAAAATATCTAAAAGATCAATAAGCATGCTGATTATGGGTTCGGTGCTGCTTGCTGCATGCGATAGTGTTGATGAAATCGCCGATGATGACATTGTTTACGAGAAGGCGATTGGTTCCAACCCTCACGGCAGCCGTTTGGATGGCGATACGATCTATCTGGCTCTTGCTGGTGAAAAGGCCATTGTTGGCCTCGATAAAGACACCTTCAAAGAAAAGTTTCGTTGGCAATTGGATGCTGTTCCTCTTGACCTTATTAAGATGGGCGAAAATTGGCTGGTATCTGATTTTCAGGACGAAGCGCTTCTGGAGCTAGACGGCGTCAGTGGCGAAGTCTTAAGGCGCTGGCAGGTCGGCAAAGGGTCGAGCCTGTTTGCACCTAAGGTGATCGATGGAAAAGCCTATGTGGTAAGCGAGTTTGCTGATCAGTTTACGGTTTTTGATCTTACGCAAAAAGAAGTCATCAAAACTTATAAAACTGGTAAACGGCCATACCCCGCTGACGTCACCCATGATGGCGTTTTGGCCTTCATTCCAAACCGCGATGAAAACACGGTTTCGGTGATTGACCTGTTGAATGAGAAAGAAGTGGCGCGCACGCCGGTATGTGGAAATCCTGAGGGCGGCGCTCTCACGCGTGATGAAACGACTTACTATGTGGCATGCGGCGGCAGCGATAAAGTCACGCTAATCAATACGGCGTCCTTTGAGGTCATTGGCGAGATTACAGATGGTATAGGCAAGCGACCTTTTTCTGTGATGATGAGCTCGTCCGGTCATCGCGCTTACGTTAATAATTTCGACGGCGAAACATTATCGATTATCGATACAGAAAGCCGCACGGTGGTTGGTGAAGAGCAGGTTGGAAAGGCGCCTGTTGTGATGCGAATGATCGATGGTGACATACTCGTTGCTAACGAGGATAGCGACAGCTTGAACCGGGTATCTGTACCAGCGCCGACGCCGCGCACAAAAACCGGGGTGAATAACGAAGTCATCATGCTTGGGATGATCCATAATGGGCATTTAAATACTGAAAAATATTCGACTATGTTTCTAACCAAGCTGTTCAAAGAAATAGATCCCGATCTTATCTTTGTTGAAATCCCGCCGAACCGGATGGAAGCGACCTTAAAGGGCTTCAAAGAGACCGGTGAACTGACCGAGCCTCGGGCACGGGTGTTCGCGGAATACCGCGAGTCCCTGTTTGATCTTTCCAATGAAATGGAGTTTGAAATGGTTGGTACGGCTGGTTGGAATACGCACATGAATGACTATCGCAGGAATGCGTTGAACGCCATTCGTGATAATCCGGACCGTACGGATGAGTGGGCAGAATACCAAGCTGGTACCAACTATATGGATGAAGCGTTCGAAGGACGCGGGGACGACCCATATTTTGTTAATTCAGACGAATATGACGCGATTACTAAAAAAGGGTTAGAACCCTATGACCGCCTTTTTAATGATGAGTTGGGTACAGGTGGTTGGACGACAATCAATAAAGCGCATTACGCCAATATCGAAAAAGGTCTCAATAAATACTCAATGGAGGGTAAGCGTATCCTGATCACCTACGGAGCAGGGCACAAATACTGGTTCCTTGAGCAAATGCGTAAGCGCGATGATATCAAGCTTTTAGATGTCGCGCCGTTTCTAGATGCTGCCGGCGGTTTGGCTTTTAAAGAAGGAGCCTCTCAATGACCTGGATAAAAACCATTCCATTTGATGAAGCTTCAGGAAAACTTAAAACCATTTATGACCGTGTCACAGGATCCGACGGGAATGTTGATAATATCCTGATGGCGCACTCCCTGCGTGTTCATACGCTTGAGGGGCACATGGCTATTTATAAGGCTGTATTGCACCATTTTGGTAATGTCCTCCCTAAGTCGTTTCTTGAGACGTTGGGTGTTTATGTCAGCCTTTTGAATAAGTGCGATTATTGTGTTGAACATCATTTTTCGGGCCTTACCAGATTGCTGGGTGACTCAGAAAGAGCGAAACAGATTCGCAGCGCCTTAGAAGCTGATAGTCCCGAAAATGCACTTGATGAGCGCGAAGCTGCCGCATGTGTGTATGCGCGGAAGCTAACGCAGTCGCCGCATGAAGTAGGTGAAGATGATATTCAAAAGCTGCGTGTTCTCGGCTTTGACGATGGCATTATTCTGGAAATCAATCAGGTCGTAGCCTATTTCGCGTACGCAAACCGCACGGTTTTGGGGCTAGGCGTTTCGACAGATGGTGACATTATTGGTCTGTCACCGAATGCATCTGAAAATCCAGATGATTGGTCGCACTCATGAGGCAATTTCAATTCGTCGCGCGGCGAACACGATCCAACCCATTTCACTCGGATAACCGAGATTGAGTGTTAGAAATGCTGCCCAAAGGTTTAGTTATATCATATCATAACATTAAGTCGGCTCGAAGATCGGCTGCGAGGATTCTGGGGTCATGAGCAAGATTAAGCTTGTCACTAAGCTGTCTCACAATAATAAAACTTGGCTATTGTCGAGCACTGTTCTATTGGGCGCTGTTTGTTTTTCTGTCCCAAGTATAGCGCAGACGGATGCATCCTCTCCAACTGAGGATGCGGGTACGACAGAGCAGTCTTCAAACCAGGATGGTATTGTTACCTATACACCGGAATTCTTTGATGAATATTTTCCGGTGACAGCCCTCGATTTAGTAGAACGTGTGCCAGGCTTTACTCTGGACCGGGGGGACAATGTTCGGGGTTTTGGCGGTGCGGCTGGTAATGTTCTTATCGATGGTGAGCGACCAAGCACCAAGTCCGACAGTATCGAAAATATCCTATCAAGGATTGGTAAGGGAAGCGTTGAACGCATTGAATTGATCCGCGGTGCAACAGGCGGGCTTGACCTCGGCGGCCAACAAACCGTTGTTGTGAACGTTATCCGTAAAGCTGATGCGGGTGGCACAATTCCGTGGGAATTGCAGGTGGTGCAGGACGGGAGCGATTTCGTTCTTCGTGGCAACGTCGCCTATACTGATAAATTCAAAACAACTGACTACACGCTTTCACTAGAGCGGTTCGGCTTTAATGGACAAAGTATTGGTTTTGAGAATCTGGTAGTCACCAATGGTCCCAATGAGTTCCGCGATGAGATTGAACTCAATCGTGATCTGGGGACGATCGTCGATATTAAAACCGATACCAAGCTCGGAAACGGCGATAGCTTTCGCTTCAATGTACGCGGCTTAAGCGGGAGGTTTAAAAGTGATGAAACATCTATCCGAACGGCAGAGGGCGCGATAGATCCTGATTTTTTCGTTCAAGATGGTTTTTCTGATTTCGAGGAATTTGAGATCAGCAGTGATTATGAGCATGCTTTTAGCCGTAATTTTGCGATTAAAGTTATTGGACTTGTTAACCGCGAGTTTCGAGACAATGATTTTGGTATTACGATAGACCAAGTTGGTGAAGATACTACGACGTCAAGGTCGCTCGCCAATCGAACAGAAGGTGAGACTATTGGTCGGTTAGAGTTCGATTATTCCGGTTGGAAAAGTCATACGCTTCAATTCGGCGGCGAAATCGCAGAAAATTTCATCGACAACGAGTTACAATTTATTCAGAACGGCGAGGAAGTGCCGTTGCCTGGTTCGAACACTGTTGTAAATGAACTCAGGGGAGAGTTTTTTGCCTCCGATTCCTGGACCATTAACCCGAAATTCACGGCCGATTTGTCGCTGGCCGTGGAGGTTTCGCGCATTCAGCAAACTGGTGATGTGGAAAATAGCCGAACATTTGTATTTCCGAAACCGCGTCTCTCATTCACCTACGTGCCTAATTCCAAGACACAGTGGCGGCTGCGCCTTGAACAAGAAGTCGGGCAACTAAACTTCTTTGATTTTGTTAGTTCAGCGAACTTCGATGATGCAGACCTTGACTTTGGCAACCCCGATCTGCAGCCTGACCGTACGCTGGTCGCAGAGGCCACGTTTGAGCGACGCTTCCGCGATATTGGCGTTTTGTCGGTCACACTTTTCTACAATTATGTGCAGGACTTGATTGACCTGATTCCCACAAGTGCAACAACAGAAGCAACAGGCAATGTTGGCAATGGTACGCGCTATGGCACTGAGATTATGCTAACGAGCGATCTGGATGTGATCGGCATTCCTAACAGCCGCCTGGACGCATCATGGCGCATTCAGGATTCGACCGTAGATGATCTGGTGACCGGTGAAACTCGGCGCTTTTCTAATGAACGACCCCAACGAATTGATGTTGAGTTTCGGAAGGAGGTTAAAAGCCTTAAGTCTGCATTTGGCTTCAGTTATTTTCGCCGCAACAATGGGTTCTTTTTCGGTGTAGACGAGTTTATAGATAGGGGCCCCTTCGAGCGCTTCAATGTGTTCTGGGAAAGTACTCTGCCGCATGGCATAAGAGCGAGAGTAAGGATCGGGAATGTTTTCAATCAGCGGCAGGAACGCTTTCGTACGGTTTTTGATGGTACACGGGGGTTCAGCGATGCTAATTTTGTTGAGGAACGTTTCCGCCGAAATGGCACTGAGGTTCGTTTCACGATAAGTGGTGTGTTTTAGCCGCAAAAAACGTTCTATTGGGAATACTGTATTGTTCAGG
>CAZGVP010000231.1:0-4989 GCA_964529135.1 uncultured Caulobacterales bacterium
ATATCATCAGCTGCAGCAGGCTCAGTGGTATAATAACGGTCGATATGCATAAGGTTTGTTTTCCGGGATTAGGCGCGAATCACTTAGCACAGGATATGAAGGCTTTGCAGGCGAACAAACAAGGATTCTCAGCTTTTTTTATCCGCTTGAAAGAATGACTCCTTATCCTAGCACATATAGCGCTGATGGGAGCAGATAAAGACTAGCACCGGCCTCCAATCTCCCCTATGAAGCAACCTGAAATTTCAATCGACGGCGGATTGCTCCCATGATCGCACAACTTTTTACTTGGTGGAATTCAGGTACTTACGGCACTTCCTTCACGTTATGGCGTAAAGGCGCAAAGCTCATCGGTAAAGATGAACAAGGCAATCGATACTTTGAAGAGACAAAAGCTTCTGGCCCTGCTGGGCGGATTCGTCGTTGGGTCATTTATCATGGGATTGCCGATGCATCTCGCGTCCCACCCGATTGGCATGGCTGGCTTCATCATACATTTGAAGAACCACCAACCGAGACAACCCTCAAAAAGCACGATTGGGAACGCGATCATTTACCTAATATGACTGGCACGCCTCTGGCCTACCACCCTCAAGGCAGCCTTGAACTTGGCGGCAAAGGCGGCGAGATTGCAACTGACTATGAAGCATGGTCTCCCGACAAATCTTGAGGGAAAATAGCTTACTCCAGTCATATTTCAGCCATTCCTGATGATTATCAGGGCAGACACGCCCGTGAGGGCTGACAGACTCTTATGGATATGATGTTATAGGCAGATGTGATGTTATAGTCGTGCTATGATATATTGGCCAAACAGACCAATCAGGGACTGCATCTAACCAAGGACTGATTTATGACAAGAGGCGGCATACTCGAAACACTCGTTGGAGTTTTGGTAATTATCATTGCCGGACTCTTCTTGTTCTATGCTTATTCCGTTAGTGGCAAAACCCTTGGGCAAGACACCTACAAGCTTGATGCCGTTTTCGGTAGGGTAGATGGTCTCGCTACCGGTTCTGATGTGCGCATGGCCGGCGTAAAAGTGGGGGCGGTCTCCGCGTTTAAGCTTGATATCCAAACCTATGAAGCCCGTGTCAGCATGACAATCGACAAGAGCGTTCCCGTTCCCGACGATACTGTTGCGAAAGTGGTTTCCGATGGGCTTCTAGGTGGCGCACATATAGCGCTGGAACCAGGTGCCTCGGAATATTACCTAGCCAATGGCGAAAGCATTGCTATCACTCAAGGGTCGGTTGATCTTCTCGGAATTGCCATGCAGGCGTTTACAGCCAACGCAGGCAAACCAAGCAGCGATAAAAATAACAATGACGGGTTATAGAAGATGCGTATAGGGATCATGATAAAAAAGTTTACCGCAACATGTACCGCAATTACATTGCTGACAGGGACCGCCTTAACTATGGCAGCAGCAAGCAGTCCTCAAGAAGGGGCCACCAATCAGGCACCTCCCCTTAGCGAACTTGATGCCCTCTCTCAACGTAATGATGATCCTTTTGGAGATATTATCATCGAAAAAAGTCGCAAACCGATTTCTGTTACCTTACGCGCCCTTGATAAAATCATTGCCCGGACTACAGACATTGAAGTACCGATGAATGAAATTGCCCAGTTTGGCACATTGGAACTGGTACCGCGTTATTGTGATAAGCGCCCCCCGGAAGATTTTCCTGAGACCACAGCCTTTATAGAGGTTTTTGACAAAGGGCTTGGCGGCGGGCTTGGTGACAACGACACACCCAAAACAGCTAATGATGGATCAACCCCAGAAAACTCAAGGCAAAACGAAACCAGTCAACCAATTACAAAACCTGTTATCCTTGCCGAGCCAAATATTGGTCCGAACACAGAAGGAGAGCGGATTTTCACCGGATGGATGTTCGCTTCCTCCCCTGCATTGAATGCTTTAGAGCATCCTGTTTATGATGTTTGGGTAATTGATTGCAAAACACAGCTGGTTGAAAATTCCGTAGAGTAATTATCAACTTGTGGAAATTGCACTTCCAAGCGCAGGGCTTGTTGCAACCAGTGCTGATATTCATCATTGCTAATTTCTACAACACCGAACTGACTAAGGTGCTCAGTGTAAAATTGCGTATCTATAAACGCAAATCCGGCAATCTTTAACCGACCTATAAGATGAGTAAAAGCAATCTTGCTGGCATTGGTGCGGCGAGAAAACATACTCTCACCAAAAAAAACGCCACCAAGAGCAATCCCGTATAACCCGCCCACAAGCGTATCGTCTTCCCAGCATTCAACCGAATGAGCAAACCCAAGTCGATGCAGCTCGCCATAAACCTCACGGATCTGATCATTGATCCAGGTTTCATCGCGATCAGCGCGCACATTATCCCCTGGACCCTCTCCTAAAGCGGCACACCCATCAAGCACTTCGTGAAACCGTTGATTTGCAGTCACCAAAAACGGATCTCTCGCCACTAAACGACGTAGTTTTTTAGGTATATGCGCATCCTCAAATGACAACACCCCCCGTTGATCAGGCAAGACCCACATGGCCTGCGCCTCATCATGAGATCGCGCCATTGGGAAGTAACCCAACGTATACGCCTTGAGGATTTCCTCAGGATCAATCGTGGTGGTTGAGTCACTTGGCATAGCTTCATCATCTCTGATCTCGCAGATCCTAGCAATGGTTAAAAGGAAGCAATATCGTGCTGGCAGCGCTGAAACGACGATCATCTCCCACCATCCCCTTGCTTTTTAAATCAAAATTAACCAAGATTTTGAGGCTTACAGAGGGCGAGGCAATATATAGGGGACTTATTTATGCTTATCTTCAAAACTACATTTTTATCGTTCGCAGCAATGCTAGCCTTTACAATGGTATTGAGTATAACCCATGCACCCGAAGCATCAGCGGGTTCAATGGAAAGCGCACGGCGCCTGATTGACCTGCTCGACCTGCAAGCACAACTGGAAGAAACCGTTATCAAGTCCGTTGATACGGCAAAAGACAGGTTACTAAAACGTGGCGTTCCCAGTAAAACTGTTGAACGCGTCGCCAACGCCTTAAAAGCGGAGATGCTGGAATCAACACCAGAATTAATGGAAGAAATTGCCGTAACTTATGCGGATGAATTTAGCGAGAAAGAACTCACTGATCTCATTACGTTTTACGAAACACCAACTGGGCAAAAATATGTAGCATCACAACGCTCCCTCAAAGCAAAGCAAACTGGCGCTGTCAGCGCATGGCTTCAAAGTGTGCGCGAACGCGCTCTTGCACGAATGCAGGAAGCACAAGTTTAAGGTGATTTAATACAAACAATACGGATGAAATTATTCCTGAAATCTTCTCCTCTACATTCGCCGCAACTAAGTGCTAACCAATTTGAGGTCATCTTCATAATCATGAACGTAGTTGACAAATTCGAAGTTTGTATTTAGGTATTTTCCTAAATGCAAACTTCTAAGGGGGCAGCATTTATGGGTAATGCCACGCGACCAAATACTAGATTACGCGCCCTACGCTCATTGGCGTTACTCCTGCTTGCAATGATTGGCGTTGTTGTCGCGGTACTGAACGCCGCTATACCTGACTCCATCATCGAAAAAACAGGAATGAGTCGCCAAACATTACTAATCATTTCTATTTTCAATAACGCTTTACTTGTATCTATAGCGGTACTTATTGGGACATTAACGGCTCACAAAGTGGGGCTGACCTCACTGATTGCTAATCAACCTTCAGAAGGCTCAAGGGTAAGAGCTGCAATTGCACGCTTTCCAATATACGCAATTATTGGCGTTACAGTAGGGATGGCTATTAGCATTGCTGACAGTTGGCTTTGGCAAAACATCCCTGCCCTAAATGGGATTGCGACAACCCATGACTTCACAGCAAATCAGCCATCAATCCTGTTACGGCTACTTTATGGCGGCGTTACAGAAGAGGTATTATTGCGCTGGGGCTTGATGAGCCTGCTAGTGTGGGTAATCTTTAAACTGAGCAAAAATCATGCAATGAGTGTTGGAGCTGGCATTTTTATCGCAGCACTACTTTTTGGTCTCGGGCATTTACCTACACTTTATGCAACATTAAATACCGTGCCACCCGAGTTAATAGTTAGGGTTATCGGCCTCAATGCATTGCTCGGTATCGTCTATGGCACAATCTATGCGCGGGATAATCTGGAATCTGCAATGATAACCCACGCGGCAACTCATATTGGCATGTTAGCGGCCAGCCTTATTGGAATTGTCATTCCAGGTGCAGGCGGCTAAACGGTCTTTTATTACCCTGTTCACGCTCGCTTTAAAACAGAAACAAAAAATCCATCTGTGTTGATACGTTTGGGGGTTAAGCGAAGCGCCCCGTTCGCAGTCACGCATGATAACAGTGCCTCTTTTCCATCCGCAATCAATAAATGGGATGCTTCGATCTCGGGAATTACTGGCTGGAGCGAAAACTCAGGATGATCACTCAGAAAATCTGTAAGTCTGTCTTCGTTCTCTTCCATGAAAATAGAACAGGTGACATACACAAGCCGCCCCCCTGGCTTTAAAAACATTATTGCCTGCCGCAAAACTTTATCTTGCTCTACAATGCGGCGTTGTAATTGTTGTTGAGTAAGGCGCCATTTGGAATCTGGGTGACGCCGCCAAGTACCAGACCCACTACACGGTGCATCAACAAAAACGACATCCATCTTCTCTGCCAACGCTTCTAAAGTTTCAGAAGGCTGCTCACCACGATGCGTTGGAGGTAGAATCTGGACATTACGCAACCCCGCTCTTTTTGCACGTGCATAAAGCGGCTTTAACCGTCGCGCATCAACATCGTAGGCATGCAGCTGGCCGGTATTGTTCATCAGCGCGCAAAGAGCGAGGGTTTTGCCACCACCGCCCGCACAATAATCAAGGACCTGCTTACCTTTAATGTCGCCTGATGCAGCCGCAGCGATTTGACTACCCAGATCCTGCACTTCAACCCAACCTTTATTAAAG
>CAZGVP010000232.1:0-4973 GCA_964529135.1 uncultured Caulobacterales bacterium
AGTGGAGCAGAGTTATATATTCCATGTGATTGAAGAAGCGCTCAACCTCAACAAACGTGCTAGAAAGTAATATCACTCCATCCTGCAGCCATCAGCCCCTGCGCCAACCTGTCAACTTAGCTATACTAGTAATTTACAATCAGACAGCCTAAATATGAGCTATGGTTGATACACATATATTCTACGGCGAAAAACGTTCGTGGCGACAAGCTATGATGCGCGGCTTTGCCAAAACGTGCCCGGCTTGTGGTAAAGGTAAGATTTTTGCCGGTTATACTAAAAATCATGATAACTGCAGCCAATGTGGGCTTCATATAGCTGGCCATAAAGCTGATGATGCCCCCCCTTATTTAACGATCATGGTCATAGGCCATATCGTTATACCATTATCATTAACCTTAAGAAACATGGTTGACCTGTCATTGACAGCTCAGTTTCTAATTTGGTTACCCGTCCTTGTTATCGCCACTTGGGCCTTCTTGCCCTGCTCTAAAGGCGCGATGATTGGCCTTCAATGGGCCAACCATATGCATGGTTTTGGCAACTATCAAGAAACTCCAGTGAATGATGCCGATAATACAATAGAAAACCATCAATGAAAAAATGGCACTGGGGTATACTCTCAACCGGTAATATAGCCGGTAAATTTACTGAAGCGCTTTTACAAACTGAGGCTGCAATAGTTGCAGCCGTGGGGTCACGTTCCAAGAAAACTGCACAAAAATTCGCATCACAATGGTCTATTCCCAGTGTTCATGGGCGATATGAAGATCTGGCGTCAGACCCTACCGTCGATATTATCTATATCGCAACGCCCCACATATTTCATTATGAAAACATGCAGATGTGCCTCGAAGCTGGTAAGCATGTACTTTGCGAAAAACCAATCACCTTGAATGCCTCTCAGGCTAAGGCTTGCATTCAACTAGCACGCGACAAGAATTTGTTCCTTATGGAAGCTGTCTGGATGCGATTTATTCCGGCTATCATCAAGGCACGTGAAATGATCCAAAATGGGGTGCTTGGCGATATAAATTATCTGTCTGCTGAATTTATGATCAATGTAAATTTTGACGCCATTCATAGGTTATATAACCCAGCTCTTGGCGGTGGCGCTCTGCTTGATCTTGGAATTTACCCGCTCTCACTTGCGACCTATTTTCTAGGCACACCGGCTAGCATTAAAGGCGACGCTATCATCGGTAAAACCGGCATTGATGAAACAAACATATTACAACTCACCTTCCCTAATGGTGCCCAGGCCAGAATGGCTAGCTCCATGCGTGCACAAAGACCGAGCCGTGCCACCATTATAGGAACAAAAGGGGATATGCTGATCCATGATCGATTTCTCCATGCTGATCAAATCACAACCAAGCTTCGTGGAAAACCAAAAGAGACCCTTAAAATCCCTTTCAATGGTAATGGCTATCATCATGAAATAGATGCTGTCCATGACTGTCTCAATAAAGGGCTTAACGAAAGCCCGATAATGCCGTTGGATGATAGCCTGACGATGATGCATATTATGGATGACTTACGTGCAAACTGGGGGATTTCTTACCCAGGCGAATAAGAGTTGCTCGTAACTTTATTTAATCGTGTTTCTCGCCAGTTGCACAAGAAATGAAATTGGCCATACCATAAAAAACAGATTTAGCATCCACGATGCAGGATCAAAAGCATGAACGAATGTCATGCTTCTATAACTGATGCACAAAATTTGTAATTCCCTACGAAATTTTATGATCACGGTAGTTAATGCCAAGCTTCAGCTTGACGTGATGCTAGTTCCGTAGATCTCAATAAATTCTATTGAATAGTTCTTCTGTAAATATCCATTACCTGGCGCTGGCTTTTTTCAAGTTTCTGGGTTGCATCTTGCTCACCCTTAGCATCGCAACAAGTAATCAATTTTGATAATAGTGCCTTACCATCGCGGTCAGGAATAAAAATATTACCATCACCTAAACGCGATAGCTGAATAATTTTTTCATTAAGAATAAAAGCATCCTGCAGAATTTTCGCATCTTGCTGGTTCAGCAGCCCATTGTTATAAAAGAAAGAACACATTCCCTCTATATCTTGAGGCGGAAGACTTTCTTTATTTGCACTAACCAAAATCAAATACTGAAGAATAAACTCAATATCGGTTAGCCCGCCATGGACGGCTTTGCGGTCCCAAATATTCTTTGCAGGCTTCTCTGCAAGAAGCCGCATTCGCATTTCATCAATCGCTACAGCAATGTTTTTGGCATCACGTTTTTGCCGAAGTGTTGTATCGATAAAAGACTGTAATTTAGTCCTCAATCTATCAGGTCCATAGATGATGCGTGCTTTCGTTAACGCCATCAATTCCCAAACCCAAGCATCGTGCTGATAATATTTCTGAAATGCAGTGAACTTAACCGCAGCTGGCCCTGCACCACCTGATGGGCGTAATTGCATATCAACTTCATAGAGATGCCCCTCCTCCGTCGCTGCAGATAGCCCCGTTACAAGTCGGCGCACCTTACGAGTAAACCAGGTTACCCCATCGATTGACCGAGGGCCTTGCGAAACTGCGTGCTCGGGCGTGTCATAAACAAAAACTACATCAATATCTGAAGTGAAAGTCATCCGTCGCGCTCCCAAACGTCCAAACCCGATCACACACATCTCACCATCTATCGCACCAAACTGACCTCTAATGGCTTTATCAGCAGCTGGTTCGAGCACCGTAATTGCCTCTTGCGCTATTGTAGAAAATATTTTTGAAACTTCATTGGCGCTCCCCTGCTCTGTTACCAGGCGTACAGCATTTAAAAATCGCGCCTCACCAACAATACGCCTCGTTACATTCATTACATCTTCAAGTTGATGTTCATGGCTATCTTCAAGAGCTGCGTGAAGTGCAGGCAACAGCCCGTCACTATTTTGTGGCTCTATCCATCCGCCTTCAATTAAAGCTTCCAGAAAGCCATGGTGGCGTACCATGGCCTTACCCAGAGCTGGTGAAACAGTCAGGATCGTACCAAGAGTATTGAAAACGCCAGGATTGTTTACAAATAATGAAAATATTTGAACACCGGCAGGCAATCTGGACAAAAAACGATCAAAGCTTAAAAAGGCCTCATCCTGATCACTTGCACCAGCCAGCGCTTGAATTAATTTTGGCAAAAATTGATCCAGCAGCAAACGAGCACGTTCCGACCGTGTCGCCCGGTATTCACCGCGGTACCAACGACGAATGAGATTGCTAATTTCTTCTGGGCGAGCAAAACCAAGCGTTCGCAAAGCAGTGATAGTTTCAATTTTGTGATCCACACCTGAAAAATCGAATGCTGGTGAATTTCTATTTTCACGAGCCCCAATATCTGTAGTCCTGTCATCTGGCGCGATAGCTGATTCATGCTGATCAACAGGAAATGAGCTTTGTTGCCCGGAGATAGCCTTTTGACGGACCGCAGAGATTTTCTGCCTCAAACCATCAACACTCTCAAACCCACAAAAAGCAGCCAACCTTGCCAACTCCTCTTCTGATTTTGGGATTATATGTGTTTGTTCATCATACACCATCTGTATTCGATGCTCTATAAATCTAAGCGATATATATGCTTCGCCAAGTCTGGTCGCATCTTTAATTGACAAAATGCCGTTGTCGGATAAGCTTTTCAAGCCTTGCAGAGTTTCACGGCACCTCAAGTCTGAATTTTTTCCACCAGAAACTAATTGGTGAGTTTGCACTAGGAATTCAATCTCACGAATACCACCCATCCCCAATTTAACATCAAAACCTTCAAAGACAATGTTGTGGTTTTTTTGTGCGGTTATTATTTTTTGACGAACGTTGGCAATATCTTCTATCGCAGCAAAATCAAGATATTTTCGCCATATAAAAGGTCGCAACCGACTTAAAAAAAGGTCGCCTAAGTCGACATCTCCCGCCACAGAACGCGCCTTGATAAAGGCCGCACGTTCCCAATTTTGTCCGTAAGCTTCATAATAAGCTTCAGCGGCCCCTACAGAAACAGCAATTGCAGATGTTCCCGGATCCGGACGCAACCGCAAATCCGTTCGAAACACATATCCGTCACCGGTTTGATCGCTCAAAAGGTCAATCATATGCTGAATTATAACAATCGCAGCCTTTTGTGCATTCTTGCCCGGCATAACGGCCAATATATCAGGATCATACAGAGCGATAAGGTCAATATCGCTGGAATAGTTTAACTCGCGTGCGCCATGTTTTCCCATCGCAAGAATGACCACGCCGCGACATGATGGATCGTCAGTAACAAAACCAAGTGTTGCAGCATGACGAAACCCAATCTTCAACGCGGTATCAACCGCAACATCTGCGAAATCAGATAAAAATTCAGTAGACGCCATAATAGTCGTTGCCTGACGCGCATCATTTAACCCGATCGCAAGGGCTGCATGATCTTTTGCATTCCTCAATATTTTTTTCTGATGCGCACAACGCAATTGAGCATCTTCGTCGTCACATTGCAGCGCAGTCATGGCAAGCTGGCATGCTTGCTGTGTACTATTTTGCATGTCAGTCTCACACAAGGTTTTTGTTAGATCAGGGTAGCGTGAGATCAGTCTTGATAAATAAGGAGAGGTGCCACCGATTGCGTGGATTAATTTTTTATGGCGCGAAATATCTTTTTGATTTTCAATGCGTAGAAAATGTTGACTGTACTGCTCCCATACCCGCTCACCTGCTTCATGATCAAAAACAAGCGGGAGCCCTGGACGAGGATCGTATTGGTCAAACTGATTTGTCATCTGGACCTAGTGTAACGGATTTGCCTTACAACCCCAATTTATATCCCATAAAAAAACGCTGCATATTATTTCGATATGCAGCGTATACGTTTCTTGAATAAGAAACTAAACTCAACAACCAGCTGCTGTTTTCAACGAAGAAGCAGGTTTGAAACGCAAACTTTTTGAAGCCTTGATTTTAATTTCTTCACCAGTACGTG
>CAZGVP010000233.1:0-4972 GCA_964529135.1 uncultured Caulobacterales bacterium
GGTGCGCGGGCGTTGGCCAGGCAAGGGCGTTTGGCTTTTGGTACAGTGGATTCATATTTGATTTGGAAACTTACTGGTGGGGGCGTTCATGCTACGGATGTGACGAATGCCTCGCGAACAAACCTTTATAATATTCATACTCATCAATGGGATGATGAATTGCTGGATAGATTCACAGTTCCTGCGAGCTTGATGCCGGATGTATTTGATTGTGCCGCTGATTTCGGAAAAACAATGCCTGATCTTTTTGGGCGCGCGATACCGATAACCGGGGTTGCTGGCGATCAACAGGCCGCTGCCATTGGTCAGGCCTGTTTTCAAACCGGATCAATTAAAAGTACCTATGGAACGGGTTGTTTTGTTTTGGTCAATACTGGCGATAAAGCAATCAGATCACAGAATAATTTGTTAACGACGATTGGTTATCGCGTCAACGGTAAAACATCTTATGCAATTGAAGGGTCAATTTTTATTGCTGGCGCAGCAGTACAATGGTTGCGTGATGAACTTGGCATCATTAAAAATGCTACAGAGACCGAAGCTCTTGCAAGAAGCCTTCCCGATAATGGCGGTGTCTATCTTGTACCAGCGTTCACTGGTCTAGGGGCGCCGCATTGGGATCCTCAGGCGAGGGGGGCGATATACGGATTGACGCGTGGCGCAGGCCGAGCGCATATAGCACGTGCAGCGCTTGAATCTGTTGTGTATCAGACTGCTGACCTAATAAAAGCAATTGGGGCTGATGGCGTTAATCCGGAATCATTGCGTGTAGATGGTGGTATGGTTTTAAATGATTGGGCAATGCAATTTCTTGCTGATGTTTTAGGTATTGAGGTGGAACGCCCGGAGGTGATGGAAACAACGGCACTTGGAGCGGCGTGTATGGCAGGTCTGCAGAGCGGTGTTTACTCATCACTTGATGAAATTGGGGCTTTGTGGAAACAAAATGCCCGGTTTGCCCCTGATATGGACGTTAAAATGCGCACATCCTTGATGGCAGGTTGGCAAAAAGCTGTTCAACGTACGCGATTTTAATGATGCGTTCACGGATGGAGCAATCATTTTGTGTTTAAAAATTCATCTAGCTTGCCAATATCACTAAAGACTAGATGATTACATTCTCATTTGAAAATTAGACGCTACCTGATTAAAGCCGAATTTTTTGAATAGTTTTTCTGACGCAATATTATTGTGCCAAACCTGCGCAGTAACAATGCACGGCCCATAAGTGGATATTTTTTCGCGTACTTTTTCTAATAAGCTCTCGGCAATACCGCGACCGCGACACTCGGGGGCAACCACAATATCAGAGATGTTGCAAGTCCACCCACTATTTGAAAACATCGGGTCATTTTCTATTGTCAGTGAAAATAGAATGTAACCTTGCACTTGTCCATTTTCCTCAGCGATATACGCAAATTTGGTTTTTTTATTGAGTGGATTGCGGGGTTTGCCTAAAAAAGCCATGAAGAATTTTTTTATGGCACCCTCTGGAACCTCTTGAACAAAAATATCTTCCAGTAATTTGTGATGATAGTTTTGGGTGACATGAAATAAGGTGACTAATTCTGGAATATGTTTAACGGTTCCGTCAATAATTACAGGAATATCTTTTCCCTGAAAGACTTTGGGAGAAATAGCAGCCATTTAATTTGTTTCCACTGAAAATTAATTAACGTATCATTAACATTATATAACATTGAGTAAAGTTAATATACCAAACTTAATTCAGTAAACGCAGTCAGAGTATGAAATTCCCTATATTGTTTGTGTTTTTGGTATTTGCTCTACGGATAATTCCAATTATTATGGTTAATTCTCGTTATATAAATTTCTAGCTATTGACTATGCACCAATCAGTGCAGGTAATTTTGTCAATTGAGCTTAAAATCGACGGAAAACAGTTCATGAAAGAAGGCTTAAAAGCAATAAATTTTGATACAGCGTTTCTACGGGTTTGGGTCCCTGATTCTGATGATTTTGACATTCTTGATCATGTAAATAATGCTGTGTATGTACGATGGGTGCAAGAAATCGCTGTTTTGCATTGGAATCATGTTGCTAGTGATGCATTGCGTGACGCTAATTTGTTTATAGTTTTACGCCACGAGATTGATTACCGAAATCCGATTCTGCCAGGAGATTGTGCTGAAGTGCGAACTTGGCTGGGGACTGCGAAAGGGCCCCGTTTTGACCGTTATGTGGATATACGAAAACCGGGTAGTGATCGTGCAGCAGCAGTGGCGCTTACAACATGGTGTATGATAGATGTTGAATCTCGTCGCCCAAAGCGGGTTGGCCATGATGTTTTAGATGCATTTGGGCTAACCCTTTAAGATATGAATTTATCTGGAGTGAGTTTGTGCCCAACGATACATCTGGAACATGTATTGATACGACGCTCCTTTATTGATTCAAAATTTACTGAGTATGGGAACAAAAATGATCATTGATCTTCTAACCGTATGATACCTTGAATTTTATTACCTCTCGATCTGCGCGTTCCAGTGGGTCTGCGTCTTAATATTGGTGTTGGTGTATCGATATCTACAGATTGAACGCTATCAACACGAGTAATTTCTGATTGTTCTGGTTTGGATTGCGCTATTGTTGATTGCGTTGATGGTACGCGTTTTGTTATTGAGGCAAGTTGAGGAGCCTGTGTTTCCATGAAACCCAAGTTTTGAACATTGAAATTATTCAAATTAGGCAATGCGGAGTTAAGTTCAGAGCTTGATAACCCAAACCAACTTCCTAGTGTTGCTGCATATTGATCAACGGACACAGAGGGAATTAGCCGTCCACGGCTTGGTGTATATTCGTCGCCATCCAGATCAGTGGTTGGCATATTACCATATATATTTTTACCGCGTACTGCGCCCCCGGCAACAAAATGATGTCCACCCCAACCATGATCAGTTCCATCGCCATTATCGCCCAATGTTCTTCCAAAATCTGCGGCGGTAAATACGGTGACGTTTTCCCATAAATTTAAATCAGTCATGACGGTGCGAAAAGCTGTCATTGCTTCTGATATTTGTGTGTGTAGTAATGGGAGCCGGCTAGCTTGATCACTATGTGTATCAAATCCTCCTATACTGGCATAAAATACCTGCCTACTGACATCAAGGCTACCACGGATGCTTATGGTTCTTGCTATTGCCCGTAATTGCTGCCCTATTCTGGTGTTTGGGAAAATATCAGGAACATTCGCATTCTCAAACAATTCTGAAAATGCATTAGCTGATCTAATATTTTCACCCTGTTTTTTACCATAGTCACGTTGGAATACATTATTGGCTGCGAATATTTGTCGTTCATAATATCTATTCATAGAGGTTCTGGTGGCATCAAGATTATTACCAAAACCAAGAAAATATTTCCGATTAATAACATCCAATCCAAGCATACCAGAAGGGGATACATTAAAAGAAGGTGCGGTTTGACCTGATAAAAAAACGGCGTTCTCACTTGTGGTGACCGGGACAAATCGTGCATCGCTACCCGGATCAGCACGCAATGCAGCATCAGCAAATAATCCGCCCCATCCAAAGATTGTTCCCTCAGGCCCAAATGTTTGCCATACTGATTGTTGATCATTATGGGAAAACAGATTTGGTGGCAGTAATGCAGTTTCATTTTCAAATGTTTCGCGTGTTACGGGTTCAACCAAGGGGCCAACGCCGCCAATAACGGCCAAATCACCATCATTGAACATTGACCTTAAACCGCTTAATTCTTGTGGCATCGCGTAACGCCGCGATCCAAAATTTGTTGGATTATCCGGATTTAACGGGAGTAAATTTTGTCGATCCCTTGATGAGTTTCCACTACCGACACCATGAGCTTGAAAAAGTTCGTTACGGATATTTGAAAGAGCATTATACGACCTTTGGTCAAAGGGAATAATGCTATCTGAGTGATCCATACCGCCAAGAAAGAAAAGGCAAACGAGTGCCTTATAACCGGATGTATCTGCCGCTTGGGCTGACTGAAGACCAGCAAGGCTGGCACCAAAGCCTCCAGCTGCGAGGCCAGCAGCGCCAGCATTAGAGATAAATTGTCTGCGATTAAATCGTGTCATTTCATATATGTCCTATTGAACTACGTGCCAGGCCGGTGAGGCAATGATCAACATGATTGCGACTTCGACTCGACGCAGCCTGTCTTGGCTTGTATTGAAGTCATTTCGAATGGGCATATCCCTCACAATGTTTCGAATTTCATATCGCGCTGTATCGCTTAATCGATTGCCGGTCATGTAAAGATCAAGATGGCGAACCAATTGATCGGGATCATCAGCCAGAGCAATTTCTTCGGAATAATCAGGATTGAATTTTTCATCACCAGTAAAGTTCAGCACATAGTCGCTCATGTAATTTATATATCCGGTAGTGCTGGAGGAATTTATGAGTTGAAATTCCGGTGCGGTTAGCCCTCGTTGTCCGGTTTCTGATTGAGGCGGGACATATCCTGGGCGATAAAAATTAAACACTGAGGGCGGGCGTAAAAATTGTTGCCCCAACATATTAAAGGGACGAGTATCTTGCAGGCGATATTCGCTTGATACATCCAGATCGCTTACATCAAACGCGCGGATCCAGTGTACAAATTTGAGAATAGGTTCACGAACTTTACCGGTATTTTGAGGTTGAATTTCAGGTTGTGTGAAAATACTCTCATCTAATAAAATAGCGGCAAGTGTCGCTTGAAAATCACCACGCGCCCCCGACCCAAATCGACGACCATTATCGGCTACATATTCACCAGCTTCAAACACATTGGCCACTCTAGCAACATAAGCTGGTGTTGGGTTACTGGCAGTAAAGCGTTGAATTAATTGTCGAGAGATAAAAGGCGCTACATTATTGTGGTTTGCAATCCTGTTAAGGGTTCTGCGTAATGTTTGCGTACCTGGAGTGTTAGCGGGAATTGTGATCCCCAAGAAAGATTTTTCCAACGAGGAATGTTC
>CAZGVP010000234.1:0-4938 GCA_964529135.1 uncultured Caulobacterales bacterium
CAAGATTTTCATACCTGTATGCTTATTTTTTGGCATTCAGCGATGCATTCCAGACAGCGATTAAATCGCTCAGATTGTCCTTATTGTAGAAAGATTTTTCTTCAGCGGAAATTAATTTACGCGATGTTTTGTCCGAAGTATTTTTTAAGCGTTTGAACAACAGGTTTATTTTTTGAACATCCAGTACTTCGGAGAGCAAGTTTTTTTGAATTTTCTCAATTTGGCGAGACATAATCAGCAGACGATTTTGTTCTTTTCTCAGCGAGGAGTGATTATATCGCTCATGAATTAAGCTGAGCTCATGTCGTGCTGTCAATAAAATGAAATTAGAAACGTGAGTTTCTCCAGCCTCCCATTCTTGCCGGGCGACCTCGATGCTAAAAACAACATGGTCAAAGTCGTTTTTAACTGAACGTGCTTTTTTGTGTGATGGCTTAATATTACAATTGATAACAAACCTGTCGATATAACTCATTAAGCCGTCAAATATTCTAGGGTGGGTTGGTAAACCATCAAATTCAGTCTCAATGACATGTCGAACGAATTCGCGTTTTGTTGGTAAAGAAGTTAGGGTGCCAAATCTTGTCTTCTCATTAATATCGTACAAAGAAGGAATATCAATTGGGTTGTCGATATGGTCTTCAAGCTTCTTGCTGAACACAGCGTTAGTTGCATCAATACGTCCTGGTTGGTCGGATAAGCCTTTAATGAAAAATTGCTGATTTATACCACCATTTTGATGGCAAGCGTGACAAGATAGTTTCTTACGGGCTGCAAGGCCACCAAAGAGGTAGGGGCTACGGAAGGCAACAGCTCCAATATTTGACAAGGTAGCTTCTTTACTGGTTTTTGTTGGTGCTAGACAGGATGTTGGTTGGGTTGTTAAGTGTTCAATTGGGTCTATAGCGCTCTCAAGCCAGCCTAATTCTTTAAGTGGTGCGCTATCATTTACGGATTGGGCATGTACTGTCGGTAACAGCAGAAATAAAAACAGGATGCATATTACAAAAACAGGCATCCTTGATGAAAACCGTTCGGAAAGATGGTTTCCGAAAATAACCATTGATCAGTTATTCCGAAATCAGTGCAACTTGAACTGTTTCAGCATGGACTAGCCGCGCTAGTTCTTCGCGTTCTGCACATCCAAATCCACAAATTTGATCAAGCTTGGCTAATTGTTTGCGTGCATTCTTCATGTCGCCAATTTCAATATATAACTCGCCAAGATATTCTCGGGCACCGCGATGCTCAGGGTTTAGTTTCAAAGCGCGATTATAATATGTTTTTGCTTGTGCATATTTTCCTAATTTACGATGGGTGTAGCCAAGGTAATTTTGAATATCGGCATGTAAGCCAACTTGATACTGAGTCTTGTATAGCTCGGCGATTGCAGCCTCATACTGATGGGTGTTTATCAGTTTAACTGCATCAGCGTATAAAAGATGGGCAATATCAATATTTTCAGTTGGAACTAGTGCAAGGTTTAGCTGGTTGGGAGTTTCACCTGTTTCTATAGCAGAGCGAACCCTGTCAATGCTGGTTTGAAGTCGACCGCTAGGGTTTTTCTCTGCCAGCTCTTCCATAGCTACGAGGCGCTTTTGTGCGTCGTCAAATTTCTCGAGACGAACAAGGGTTAAGGCGTATTGTTCGTTTGCTTCAATAAAAGATGGGCGTGATTTTACTGCTGTGCGAAAATATTTTACAGCCCGTTTGGGTTTATCGAGACCGATATAGGACATTCCGGTAAAATAATTAGCTTCAGGGTTGCGTCTATCTACGGTTAGTACACGGCGAAACTCACGTGCGGATTTTTTGTAGTCACCGCTTTTGTAAGCCTTTAAACCTGCTCTATATGCTGCAACGGGATCTACAGCATCGCGTTGAGGGCCGGAATTACCACCAAAACCGCCGCCACCACCACCGCCGGATCCACCGCTAGCTAAAGCCGGCGCAGAAGTAACAGCGATGACTGCAGCTAGAACAAGAGCGCTCGTGGTTGACGCACGCTTTGCCAAAACACGCTGTGATTGAGGCGAATTACTATTTCTTGTGAGACGGGACATGGGAGGTTTCCTCGTGAAGTGTTACTAGTTTTACCCCTTTGGAAACGGGGATCGACTTTTCCTTGATGCACTATAATCGAATTGGCTGGTTTTTCCCGTCACTCTGGCTCAAATGTTTGTGAGGTCAACCATGCCCACAAACACAGGAGTTTCAAGGGAACAAACAATCACAGCGCTTTTTTGATTGGTGCCAGGCTGGCAAATTTGGGCGGGCGTTTTTCACTTTTGGCGATGTAACTCTCCCGAATATCCTCAGCTCGTAACATGCCAGCATTCCAGACACCGATATAATCGAGAGCATCGGCTGTTGTGTGATCGCGAGAATAATTGATCATACGTTTGCAACCAGTGACAGCTAATGGAGAGTGGGCAGCAATTTGTTCTGCTACTTTCATGACGCCTTCCAATAGAGAGTTGGCCTCTGGAAAAACTCCATTTGCCAAACCAATTTCTTTGGCCTGGTGCGCGGACACGCGTTCTGCGGTATAGGACATTTGTCGTGCCCACCCTTCTGGGATGATTTTGGCAAGGCGAGGAAAGGTGCCAACATCTGCGGTCATACCAATCTCAGTTTCTTTGACACAAAAGAATGCTTCTTCGCTCATGTATCGACAATCACAAGCTGTTGCGAGATCAACCCCGGCACCAACCGCGCCCCCCTGTATAGCCGCAAGAACGGGTTGGCGAGCATTCTCAAGAGCAGAAAAAGTATCTTGAAGGTCTTTTAAGTAATAGCGAAATTTTTCTGCTGCTATTTCACGGTTATCCTGAGGCGTATCAAAGCCATCTCCCATAAATACAGATATGTCCATACCAGCAGTGAAGTGTTTTCCTTCCGCTGACAGAACAATCACACGGGCCTCGCCATCGTCAGATATTTTGTTAATTGCCTCTGGGAGTTCCTTCCAGAAAGCTGGTGTAAACGAATTGAACGCATCTGGTCTTGTAAACCGCAGATGGGCAATGTGGTTATTAATTTCCAATGAAAAGCAGGTGTAAGCCATGATAGTGATCCTGTTTGATGTCCTAACGAATTCTAACAAGTTTACCAGCTGTTTACTATCGCCTTTAGCAGTTCTGGTGGTTTCCGCAATCTTAACTATGTTGTGACATGGTCCTTTTGTTGATCTTAAACATGAGGGTAGCATGGATAATATATTAATGGGTGAGCGATTCATGACTGTTGGTGAGAGCGGTTATGTCACCAGTGATGATGTTCTATTTTTGCGCCAACAAGTTTATAAAGATGGTATTGTTTCCAAAACAGAGCTGAATAGCTTACTGGGTTTAGCTGAACGTGCCCCAGAGGGTGATCTTGAATGGGCTGAGTTTTTTGGTGAGGTGGCGGCAGATTATTATTTCCGTGAAGAGTTGCCCCATGACTATATTACGGAAAGTGCTTTTATTGATTTGAAGTCTCATCTAACCCGTTACGGAGAAACTGTGACGCCGTTAATGTTGTCCATGGTCATAATGCTTGTTTCTAAATCTACAGCATCTCCCCCGGCGATGTCAGAATTTATCATCGAGCAAATTAGAAGCGCAATTCAAGAACGCCATGAAGATCCTGTTATCACGGCACAAGATGTCGTGTTAATTCGAAACTTTCTGTTTGCCAGTGGCGGTGATGGGAACGTGATGATTACCCGCGCCGAAGCAACACTGCTATTCGATTTAAATGATATGACGATTTGTTCTGATAATCATGTTTCGTGGTCGGAGCTTTTTGTGAAGGCAATCGCCAACCATATTATGGGATATATTGGCTATGTCGCTCCTAGTCGCGAAGAGGCGCTTGCGCAGTGGGAATGGATGCAGGATACAAACATCAATATTGCCGGATTTTTCAAGCGGATGGTTTCTGGGTCGCTTTCCACATTACAAAATATCTATTCACCTTCTGATAATCAGAATGATAAAGCTACAGATAATACGTTTGATAAAATTCTGAAAAGTCGCTTATCTCATACCGAGGGAAGCGCCAGCCCCCAGGACGCTTCTTGGTTAACTGATCGAATTGGGCGCGATGGAATTATGGATGATAATGAGCGGGCTGTTATTGCTTATATACGTGATCTGAGTACGGATTTACCAACGACGTTGCAAGCGCTTCTTGAGCCTGCAGCGTAAGTAGGAACTCATTGTAATTATTTCATACAGAGCTTGCTGCGAATGGTGGCAAGCTTTGATACATAATCTCTGCAACCTGATACAAATATACTTCTGTGCTTACGGAGCATAAATTTGCAATATTCTGAACGATATCGTCAGGTAACAGATTTGTAAGATCTTTTTGTTCTTGTTGTTCGCGCTCCAGATTTTTACCGGTTGCATAACCCTGAAACCATGAGAAAATCCCCACCACAAGTTGTGCGGATTCAGTTTCAGAGGCGGGCTCTATGAGGTCAAGAAATTCACCACATTTCAATACACCAAAACCTTTTATGTTCTGTTGTGCCGATGCGGGTTGGATCGAGTTTGCTATTACCAGTGTTGTAGCTGCAAGCAGTATAAAAATACGGTTTTTCATATATTCCCCCGTTAGTTAACATGTTTAATAATAACTTTTAATGTGGACCTGTCCACTGCTTTGAGGATGATATTGCACTATTTAAGCGAGTGACATACGAACGACACTGGTAACTGGACCGGTTTCATCCAATACTCGGGCAGCAAAATCATTTACATCGTCAATTGATACGCACATCCAGGTGCCATTGGCGTGAATCATGTGCTGTTCATCTTGCATGATCCCAACATGGCCTTTCCAGAAAATCAGGTCCCCTCGTTGCAGGGGAGTTTGAGTAAGGGTATCTGCGATTTTGCGACCAATATTATTTTCCTGCATATCAGTATCGCGCGGCGCGATGTAGCC
>CAZGVP010000235.1:0-4925 GCA_964529135.1 uncultured Caulobacterales bacterium
CACGTGATTGTTTGTGATTTTATGCGCCCGCCAAATCGGCTTCGCGCTTCGATCAATTGATAGGATTTTCCGCGTTCTTCCAGATGCATGGCAAGGGAGAGTCCGGCTAACCCGCCGCCAATGATAAGAACGTCCGTGTCCATTAAAAAGACTCGCTTTTCGGGCGCAGGTCAATTTCGTGAGACCATGTTGAGGATGGCTGATGTGCAACCTGCCAGTAAGTCTCTGCAATGTCTTCTGGCTTCATCATTTTCGCTGGATCAAGCGAATGCATCGCACGACTTCGCGCTGTATCGATAATCCCGTCGAGATTGATATGAGCAACGTGGATACCAGCGGGTTGGAATTCTCTGGCCAGTGACTGTGTCAAACCGCGTAAGGCAAATTTTGCAGATGCAAAAGCAGAAAAACGGGCACCACCGCGCAAGCTTGCCGTCGCACCAGAAACAAGAAATGCACCGCCACCGCCTCGCACCATTGGCATTAAAACCGCTTGACCGAGAATTACAGCAGAAAGCGTCATTGATCGCCAAGATGCTTCAAAATCTTCCAGTGTGGTCTCTGCGAAAGAACGGATAATTAATTCGGCAGGGTTATGTATGACGACTTTGGGCGGACCATAACGTTGTGACAGTTCCTGTACGGTCTTTGTGACTTCCTGATTATTCGTAAGATCTACTTTTTGAATATCCAGTTCATGGTCCGTATCTGGCAAAGACCTCGAAAGACCGACAGTTTTAAAACTGCCGGATTGAAAACGTTGCAGCAAAGCGTGACCCAGCCCTGGACCTGCACCTGCAACGATCATCAGTGGTCTATTTCCCGACATAAAACCCTTTAGCTTAATTGTTGCGGGGCGCTGGCATGTGGCAAGTGCCGAGTTTTGACCCAGACTTTTGCGCCTTGCGAACCAGTTTTTGCATTGAGCGTCGCACCTTCGGGAAGCCGCAACCAGGAATGCTCACGTAGCATATCGCCGGTTTCTTCAAAATCACCGTCAAGAACTAAAAACTCCGCACCTTGAGGGACTTTCAATGCTATGTCGGTGTCAGCGTCCCAGAATTCTAGTTGAACTGTCTCGCGATTATCTTGAAAAAGTGGTGTTACGGAAACGCCATGGCGATCTGCATCACGCACACGGTTCATCTTATTCATATCAATCTTAACTGGTGTCCGGTCAGAAAGGTCAAACTGCCAAAGCTTAACAAAAATAACGCACCCTTCTTCTGCGCCGGGAGTATGACTCGATGTTGGTGGGTTGCGAATATAGGAACCTGCCGGGTAATCGCCATGTTCGTCCTGGAATACGCCTTCAAGAACGATGAACTCTTCGCCGCCATCATGAGTATGCGGAGAGAAATGGCTTTTGGGCGCATAGCGCACGATTGATGTCGCGCGTGCAACTTCGTCTCCAATCCTGTCCAGCATGCGACGATCAACGCCCTTCATTGGGGAGGCGATCCAGTCGATTTCGTCGCTATGGATGAGAACGCGTTTTGAGAAATCTGCATTCAGTTCCATGATGATGTCCTTTGGTTGGTTTCGGCGTCGTTTATTGTAGCTCTGGATCACATTTAGTAAATGCGATAAGAAAAATGTGACCCAGGGATTGTTTTTCGAGCCCTAAGATAACGGGCAAGGAAATTAACCGCCGCAGCTAGGCCGTGAGGCAACACGAGCGCGCCAGGCTGTCAGATTATCGAGGCCAGGCGGAATATCCACTTCGGCGAAATCTGCAAAGGCAAGACCAGCAAATGCTGTTATGTCAGCCATTGAGAATTGATCGCCAGCCAGAAAAGGTTCATTTTTAAGAACACTGTCAAGATATCGCATGGTTGCTTGGGCTGTTTCCTTTTTCTTCTGACCCCATTCCGCGTTCTGATATGTTTCCAGCTTTGGTCCAAGACCTGGAGTGGCATGGTGAAAATACGTGCCCACAGCATCGACAAGTCCGGCTTCAGCACGCAGATTCATCATCTGTGTAATGGCGCGTTGCTTGGGAGTATCGCCGATAAGGGATGGGCCTGCAAAAGCACCATCTATATATTCAGTAATTGCGATGCATTGAGAGATGCAGGTTCCGCAATCGAGTTCTGCATAAGGTACAGTTGCATCCGGGTTTTTCGCTTTGAAATTTGCTGAACGGTGTTCTCCGTTCATCACATCAACAGGAATAAACTCGACCTTGTCGCTGGCTCCTTTTTCAGCGAGAGCAATACGAACACGCGCGGGATTAGGGAAGCCTTCTACGTCATAGATTTTCATCAATAAGAGCCTTTTTAAGTTAGAAAAATGAATATCAAAATCTACCTATCAGATGGTAGTTATTGGCGCAATTCGTTTTTCAGATTATGGCAACACAATTTTGTGAGCTCCTTGCGAAATTTTCGAGGTTAAGTGAGAGGCAAATAATGAATAGCACTGCCGCCTGTATCCGGTGATACAGCGAGTAAGTACATAATTTATGCTGTTTTGAAATGTATATGTAGGTTGATCACGGCTTTGCGATGTTAAAGCTCAAAAAACCAATTGACGGCGTATGGGTATCGATATTAATATCTACCTTTTAGTAGATAGGATACAACCATGTTTGACATGAATAATTTGACAAAAATCAAAACACTGAAACAAAATGCGCCCGACGCCATGGCCGGATTTTCTGCGTTGGATGAAGCAGCGCTCAAGGATGGCGCAATCCCGAAAAAATATAAAGAGTTGATGGCGATAGCCGTCGCACTGACAACTCAGTGCGGTTATTGCATTGAAGTGCATAGAAAAGCAGCGATCAAGGCCGGTGCTAGCGAAGAAGAATTTGCAGAAACTGTTTTCGTAGCTGCTGCTCTTCGCGCCGGCGCCGCCCTGACCCATGGCACCCATCTGGTGAGTGATTAATACCGGGAGGAGCATATTCAGGGGGAGTTTCATACCACCAGAAATTTGGATAAATTTGGCGAATAAATAAGAAAACCGGCCACGAGGGCCGGTTTAGAACTTAAAACTAATTCACCATGATTAGCCCGGTTAGCTACGTCGAGAAACACGCTGCACTTCGTCTTCTACTTTTTGCTCAACAATCCGAGCCAGATTTGCATCAAGCCAATCTTTTACCATTGGACGCAGCATTTCCGTAACTACCGCTTCCAACGTTTGGCCTTCGTCATCTGCAACCCGTACGCTGCGACTCAAATTACCAAAAGCAGCAGCAGCAGCACTTGCTGTTTGATTATCAATTATTGTTGAATCCGCTTCCTGAACGGCAACAGCTTGTTTGACCATTTTCACATCCTCTGTTTCAAGCTTTCTTGCAGCTTGGTCTTCTTGAATTTCATCTTCAGTTTCGCAAATCGACTCATTTACTGGTTCCGACGTTAAATCGGACACTATCTCCGATTCGGGTTTAGACTCAGATTCAGCAACTTCATTTACTGACTCTGTTTCAACAGCCTGGACTTCAGGGTTTGCAGCACGTCGCCCCTCAGCAATATCCAGCATACGGGTTAACGCATTTTCATCAGCAGCAACCCTGGTTTCAACCTCGGCACCAACTGTTTCGGCAACACTTTCACGCACTGCATCTTGTGCAGACGCAAGAGCCTCTAATGGAGCCCTATCGACACCAGGTTGCTCTTCTTCATCTTCAGAAATAATACGGCGGATCGATGCTAGAATTTCTTCCATACTCGGTTCCGGTTGTGCATTTGTCATCACTAAAATTCCCTACCCGACGCAACTCTCTAAAAGAGAATCACGCAGTAATACCAATCAAATCACCTATAACTTTTCAGGTGCTTCGCACTTTGTAGCAAGCCCTTCCTTGCCACATGGTTAATGATTGGAAAAATATACCGACCCATGGCGTAGGGGCAGGATCATGACTTAAAAAGGTTTCAAGATGCCCCGCACCCCTAATGCGCTACCCAAAGGCTGATCAGGCTCTTCATAGGCCTGAGTACCTACAGATTCAGGGGTTAGCATCCCTATCGATGCCATCAGTGCGTATGTGGCCACTTGCGCATTACGCTTGGCCGTCGCTAACGATACTTCTGAATTCAAAAGCTCCAGTTCAGCGTTCAAGACATCAAGTGTAGATCGAGACCCAACAAGAGCTTCTTTCCTGACACCCTCAAGAGCCAGGGTGTTTGCCGTAGTCGCAGCCTCTGCAGAGGTTATAGTTGCTTTGGCAGCTTCAAGTTGCTCCCACGCAGAAGTAACTTGTGCTGTCACTTGTCGTTCGGCTTCATAAATTCGTTGCCGATCACTATCATTTTGGGCCTTGGCCTGTCGGACTTGCGATAACCTGGCTCCGCCCTGAAAGATTGGCAGCGATGCCCGCAAGCCATATGAAAAAGTTTCACTCTCAGTAGTGAAAGTGCCGGGCTCTTCCGCAAACTGATAATTTGCTGTTGCAGAAAGTCTAGGCGCAAAACTACCTCGGGCAATACGAACATTGCGTTCTGATGCACGTTCTGTTGCGCGCGCCACTAGAATTGTTGGAGAAATCTCACGCGCCAACAATTCTGCATCTTCTATTGATGAAGGCAACGTTGGCTTCACAACATCAGCCTCAAGTGTTCCCGGAGACTGACCGACAAGTTGCACATAGCGAGCCCGACTTACAGCAAGCTGAGCACTTGAACTCGTCAAATCAGCACGCGCCCCCGCCAGCCGTGCTTCTGCCTGAGCTACGTCCGTACGCGTAATCTCTCCGACCCGAAAACGAACTGAAGCCTGCTCAAACTGACGCAATAAAACCTCTACATTCGAGTTGTTGAGCGAAAACACTGCCATATCGCGAACCACATCAAAATATGCTGTCGCCACATCGCTCAGTAATTGTTGCTCCACCCCAATCAACTGAGCTTGAGCAGCCGTTACCTGTGCGGCAGCCTGGCGCACAGCATTAATGGATCTCCAACCGTCAAAAA
>CAZGVP010000236.1:0-4909 GCA_964529135.1 uncultured Caulobacterales bacterium
CAATGGCAAGAGGGGGCATTTTATCGATTATTGTGCCGTATGTTGTTTCGGGCGGCAAAGCCGGATCAGCGATATAAGGTGTTGCAAAGGTTTTACAAATTGCCGCAACCTTTAATAGAACGCTTCTATGCCGGGGCATCACCTATTAGAGATAAGGCAAGAATTCTGGCTGGTAAGCCACCGGTCCCAATTGGTAAAGCATTGATGTGTCTGAAGGACAATCACGTTACAAAGATTTCAACATCAGAAAGCGCACTATGACAAAAACAGCAGCAGTGATCGGGTCCGGCTTTGGTGGCCTTGCCTTGGCGATCCGCCTTCAATCCGCCGGCATACAAACCACGATCTTTGAAAAGCGCGATAAACCCGGCGGACGCGCTTACGTGTATCAACAAGATGGATATACATTCGATGCGGGGCCAACGGTGATTACTGACCCGACAGCGCTCGAGGAATTATGGGCACTGACAGATCGAAAACTTTCAGACTATGTAACCTTGTTGAATGTTGATCCCTTTTATCGCCTGCACTGGGAAGATGGTTATAGCTTTGATTATTGTAGTGACGAAAAAGGGCTTCTGGATCAAATCAGGGCGAAGAACCCTGCTGACGCTGAGGGTTATGTTAAGTTTCACGAATATTCAGAAATTCTGTATAAGGAAGGTTACGAAAAGCTTGGCGCTGTTCCGTTTCTGAATTTTTGGTCTATGATCAGGTCGGCACCTGAGTTGGTGGGTTTGCAGTCTTATCGCAGTGTTTATTCGCGTTTAGCCGATTTTATAAAAGATGAACAACTTCGCCAGGCATTTAGTTTTCACACCCTGCTTGTGGGTGGTGATCCATTTAAAACGTCTGCGATTTACGCATTGATCCACGCATTAGAACGCAAATGGGGTGTGTGGTTTCCCAAAGGTGGAACGGGTGCGCTGATCAATGGCATGGTAAAGTTATTTGAGGAACTTGGTGGCACCATAAAATTAAATGCGCCAGTTCAGGAAATAACCACGAATGGTAATCAGGTTAGCGATGTTATTTGCGAGGATGGCTGGAGGCAAGCATTTGATGCGGTGGGGTCAAATGCGGATATTGTACACACATATGAAAAATTGCTGGGGCGATCACCACGTGGTGAGCAAATGGGGCGCCGCCTTAAGACTAAACGCTTTTCCAATTCATTGTTTGTGGCGTATTTTGGTCTCAAAAATAAAACCGAAAACCTTGCCCATCATTCAATTTTATTCGGGCCTCGGTATCGCGAATTGATTTCAGAGATTTTCGCTGGGCCAAAATTACCGGATGATTTTTCGTTATATCTGCATCGCCCAACAGCCACAGATTCTGATCTCGCCCCTGAAGGGTGCGATTGTTATTATGTGTTAGCGCCTGTACCGAATACAGAAAAAGCACCGATTGACTGGTCAACAGAAGGCCCGAAATACCGGGATAAAATTTTTGATTATCTTGAAGAACGCTATATTCCGGGCTTGAAAGAAAATCTCGTAACCTCGCGTATCTTTACTCCTGCTGATTTCACAACGGAGCTAAATGCTCATGCAGGGTCAGCCTTTTCTATTGAGCCAATACTGACTCAGTCGGCCTGGTTCCGGGTTCATAATCGCGATGATAAAATTTCCAACCTGTATTTTGTTGGGGCAGGCACACACCCTGGTGCCGGTATTCCGGGCGTGGTCGGTTCTGCGAAGGCAACAGCAGGTCTGATGCTCGAAGATATGGGGGCTCGCGTTATACAGGCGACAGAGTAACGGGGTTATGTCATCTGAACTACAAAACTCTCGTTATACAGAGCAAAAAAACTCGTTGGCTGAGCACGGCCAGCAAGCCATTGCGCAAGGGTCAAAGAGTTTTGCGATGGCATCGCGACTGTTTGATGATGAGATGCGCCATGATGTGCAGATGCTTTATGCATGGTGCCGCCATTGTGATGATGTTATTGATGGGCAGACCATGGGCGAGGATGCGCCCGATATTGCTCTTTCCAATGAGGAGCAGGCACGTCGCCTCGAAATGTTAATTAAGGATACGCAATGCGCGATGGCTGGTGAAGTGACCGGCAATCCAGCATTTGACGGGTTTTCACTGGTTGCGCGCAAGCATGAATTACCCAGGCAATATCCGATGGATTTGCTTGGTGGGTTTTCGATGGATGTTGAGAGCAGGCTCTATACAACGCTCGATGATACACTTGGTTATTGTTATGGTGTTGCGGGTTGTGTTGGTGTGATGATGGCAATTGTGATGGGTGTTCCCCATACAGATAGCCATACGCTCGATCGGGCCTGTGACCTTGGGCTTGCCTTCCAGCTAACCAATATCTGCCGTGATATTGTCGATGATGCGAAAGCCGATAGAATTTATGTGCCGGCTACTTTGTTGAAAAAACATGGTGTGGGTACGGATGCATCTTCAATTCTGGATACCGGTTCACGTGATGCGTTATCCTTGGTAGCAATTGAGTTACTCGATGAGGCAGACCGCTATTATACATCCGCTACACAAGGTATTCGTATGCTGCCACCAAGGGCAGGGGCCGCAATTGCGGCGGCGCGAAATGTTTACCGTGATATTGGCCGGATGATCAGAACGCGCGGCGCTCATGCCTGGGATAGCAGAACATACACCTCGAAATCACGAAAGATATTCCTGGCCTTGACGGGATTAGCGAGCGGGATACCTCAGTCGGTCTTCCTGAAAGAAAAAACCGCCGCCCCAAGAGAAGGGCTGTGGCAAAGGCCTTTGCGGCAGATGGGCGAACAAGATTGAGCTTAAGCGTTGGCTGCTGCTCGTTCAATAGCAGCGCGAATTTCTTCGGCGCTTAGTTCTTTGCGTAGATCCGCAACCACTTTTTTGTCGTCCAGATCAACTAATAGCAAGATGCCGGTTGTGACATCGCCGTTCAGTTGTCCACGTATAGCTTCGCCAACACCGAGTGTATCAGCCTGTGTGAAAAAACCGTCTACGTCACGTTTCGTATAATCGAGTGTAACAAAACTAACCCCATTAATTGGCCCTTGTTCTTTTGCAGCTTGAATTTTGGGGTCGATAATTTTGCAGGAAGAGCACCAGTCAGCATAAACCAGTACAGCCGCAAGGCGGGCATCGGCGCTGACTTCTTGTGAAGCCTCTATTTCAGGTGAAACTTTGGTGTTCTCTGCTGAGCAGGCTGCCACGAATAAGAAAAGAAACGTTAGAATGGATTTACGCATTTGGTCCTCCTGAGTGTGAACCAAGAATCTATCAGTGATCGAGATAAGAATCCCCTCACAGTGTCGTGAGGTTTGCAATGGTAAAGCTATAGCGAAGAAATGGTTACTGGTTGTGCTTTGGGCTATTTTTGAGAGAAAAAATCTCAACTCCTACATAAAATAAGCTGCAGCTATCCTCCCTAGACAACCATCAATGTCTATGGTCTTTCTGTTTTGGCTAGGCCTGTTTATTACGGTCAGATTTACTGAGGCATTGATGGAACTTTGGCAGTTGGCGATATTATCGTTATTGGGCGTTGGCTCCGGTTGGCTGAATGTTATGGCTGGTGGTGGGTCGCTGCTGACGGTGCCGATGATGTTATTTCTGGGTATTCCGGGGCCAGTTGCTAACGGTACAAACCGAATATCGATCATTGGACAGAATATTGTTGCGGTTTGGGGGTTTTTCTCACAAGGGTTTTCGGATTTTCGTCTAAGTGCGAGTCTCGCTGTGGCAGCTTCTATAGGGGCATTTTTTGGGGCCAGTGTTGGTGTGCAACTGGATGGCGTCTGGTTTAACCGAGTGCTCGCTGGCATCATGTTGGGTATTCTTGCAATTATGCTGTTGGACCGTCAGGGCGGTAAGAAACAGGAACCTGCTCCTGATGCAAAACCACGCAATCTCGTTGTAGGTCATATCTTAATGATAGGGGCAGGGGCGTGGGGTGGTTTTATCCAGATCGGTGTGGGTTTTTTGCTGATGCCAATTCTATATCGCGTCATGGGGATCGATCTGGTACGCACGAACATGCATAAGGTGTTCATCGCGCTTTGTTTTAGCGTAGTGGCTCTTTGTGTATTCGCCTCCCAAGTTCAAATTGTCTGGCAGGCGGGTGCAGCACTGGCGTTTGGCAATGGTATTGGCGGTTATCTTGGTACGCGCAGCGCGATTGCCAAGGGAGCGCCATTGATACGACGGGTTTTTGTGATTGTGATCATTGTGATGATTATAAAATTGCTCTTTTTCTAGATTTTTGCATTCATGGCTGAGATCGGAAGTCAATAAAAAGTTTTCCAGAGGCGTTTTGACGCCGAAAACTGTTGCTGATGTGCTTTGACAGAGTGTCGCAGTGGGTGCATTACAGGCTCAAGTTCGCAAATTCTAGGTATGGGCCTGTGTGGGGCCCAAGCTAAACGATAAAGAAAGCCCCCGATTATGATTGACCACAATGTCCGCGCTCACCCTTCCAAAGACCTCTTGCCACGCGATCAGCAGCTTGCTTGGAAAATGGCAGAGTTGGCGGCTGATCCAGTGGCGATTGATAGTGATGTTACCGACATGATTATCAACCGGATTATAGATAATGCTTCTGTTGCTATTGCCTCGCTAAACCGTGGCCCGATTAAATCAGCGCGCGCGATGGCAAAGGCCCATCCTCGGGCGGGGGGCGCCAGCATGTTTGGGCTGCCTGCTGGTGAGAGTGTGTGTGCGGAATGGGCTGCTTGGGCCAATGGGACCGCAGTGCGTGAACTGGATTTTCATGACACATTCTTGGCAGCTGACTATTCACATCCGGGAGATAATATCCCTCCTGTATTGGCTGTGGCCCAGCAAATGGGAAAAGGTGGCGCGGACCTTTTACGAGGTATCGCGACGGGATATGAAATTCAGGTAAATCTTGTGAAAGGTATATGTCTGCATGAAC
>CAZGVP010000237.1:0-4908 GCA_964529135.1 uncultured Caulobacterales bacterium
ATCTTTATAAATATTGGCTTACCATCTTTGCTGTTACATTTGGAATGGGGGTCGTCTCAGGCATTGTCATGAGTTATCAGTTTGGAACAAACTGGGGGCCATTTGCTGACGCGACTGGCGGCGTTCTTGGGCCACTGCTTGGATATGAGGTATTAACAGCTTTTTTTCTTGAAGCAGGTTTTCTTGGGGTGATGCTTTTTGGCATGAGTCGTGTTGGTCCAAAACTTCACTTTATGGCGACACTGATTGTCGCCATCGGAACGGTGATTTCCGCATTTTGGATACTTTCCGCAAACAGCTGGATGCAAACTCCAGCAGGGTATTCGATATTAACCGATGGGCGTTTTATACCAGAAAACTGGCTCGAAATTGTATTTAACCCCTCATTTCCCTACCGTCTTGCTCATATGGTAACCGCTGCTTATTTGACCACAGCCTTTGTTGTTGGCGGCGTTGCAGCTTTACATTTACTACGTAACAAATCTGATATTGTGGCTCGCCGAATGTTTTCCATGGCGATGTGGATGGCTGCGATAGTTGCACCGGTACAGGTTATCATTGGAGACCTGCATGGTCTCAACACGTTGGAACACCAACCAGCTAAAGTCGCTGCGATGGAGGGATTATGGGAGAGCACAAAGGGTGCGCCATTGGTATTATTAGGTATTCCGGACCAAGACGCGGAAGAAACAAAAGTGATTATTGAAATTCCGAAACTGGCATCATTAATCTTGACCCATCACTGGGACGGAGAAGTTAAAGGCTTAAAAGAGTGGGCGCCAGAGGACCGCCCCAATGTGCCGATTGTTTTTTGGTCATTCCGGGTGATGGTTGGGATCGGTATAGCAATGGTTGGTATAGGTTTTTTGAGCTTGCTTCTTCGTTGGCGTGGAGCCCTCTATAATAGCCGCTTCTTTTATAGGCTTTGCATGCTTATGGCACCATCAGGCTTCATTGCTGTTCTTGCTGGATGGTTTGTCACAGAAGTAGGGCGCCAACCTTATGTTGTGTACGGCTTGATGCGTACAGAAGATGCTGTTTCTCCAATTCAAGCTCCAGCTGTGGCAACCTCTCTTACCCTATTTGCAATTGTTTACTTTGTGGTCTTTGGCGCAGGTATCGTTTACCTGCTTCGCTTGATGAATGCCAATGTCGATGACCTTGATGGGCCTCAAAGAAATGAACCACAACGCGCTGCGGGTATCACTCCCGCGCAGGGTATGGCTAATACAATTAGCGACGCTGGGGCATATGTTGATATGAATAAAGGGAGTGTATAATGGAAATTCCAGCTTTCGACTTACCTTTTATTTGGGGCATGCTGATTTGTTTTGCTGTCTATATGTATGTCGTACTTGACGGTTTTGATCTTGGGGTCGGCATACTTTTTCCTTTAGCGAAAAACAAACAAGAGCGTGATGTGATGATGAATTCCATTGCGCCGGTTTGGGATGGCAATGAAACCTGGCTAGTATTGGGCGGCGGTGGCTTGTTCGCAGTATTTCCTCTAGCGTATTCAGTTTTATTGACCGCATTTTATATGCCATTGACGATTATGCTGTTGGCTCTTGTGTTTCGTGGGGTTGCTTTCGAATTTCGTTACCGCACCCGCAATTCCAGACACATATGGAATGCATCGTTTATTGGCGGTTCTCTAGTAGCAGCCTTCTGCCAGGGCATTGTGCTTGGTGCATTCATTCAAGGCGTCATCATTGAGGGGCGCTCTTATGCAGGTGGGTGGTTTGATTGGCTAACTCCATTTACTATTTTTACAGGGTTCGCACTTGTTATGGGATATGCCCTTTTAGGGGCGACATGGTTGATATGGCGCATAGAAGGGGAGTTACAAGACAGGATGATCCAGCTTGCTCCAAAAATCGCATTACTGGTCTTTGTTGCAATAGCAGGGGTAAGCATCTGGACACCACTAATGAACGAAGCAATTGCAGCGCGCTGGTTTGACGAAGGTCATTTTTTCTATCTATTACCATTACCAATTTTAACTGGGGTGCTAGGCTTATGGCTTTTGTATGCCTTACGAAAGCGTATGGAAGTGATCCCATTTGTTCTCACGTTAGTGATCTTTCTGCTTTCATTTACAGGCATGGGAATTAGTCAGTATCCATACATAATACCGCGCGAAGTAACCTTATGGGAAGCCGCCGGACCAGACTCATCTCTTGCTTTCCTTCTGGTAGGGGCAGGCGTATTGTTACCAACTATTCTTGGTTATACAGCTTGGTCTTATTGGATATTTCGTGGTAAAGTTAAACTTGGCGAAGGATATCATTGATGATCGATTTTCAAGGTAGGTGGCGCTCATTGCCTGCGAAGTTACGTCAAATTATCTGGTTTATCGCTCTTTGGATATTTGGTGTTACTGGCGTGACACTCATCGCGTTCTTACTGAAAATTCCGCTTTCTGTTTAGCGTGTAGATTTGAGCGTAGTTTGAGCTAAAGCATAAATCGATCAAGAACTGCCGAAGTCCCAATACCACCAGGACTACTCGCGCCACCCATAACGTATACAGCGTTATTCATAGAGACAGCACCCAAACCATGGCGAGGTCGGGGCATTGGGTTGGCTCTTCTCCAACGATCTTCTCTTGTGTCATATGCCCAGCTTTGTGCGTAAACACCACCACCATCATTAAAATACTCACCACCAAAAACAAAGATTGTATCTCCGATTGTAGCAGCCGCAAGGCCAGCTTGTGCTTGCGGCATGGGGCGCATTTCCTGCCAACGATCTGACAAGGGGTCATACGCTTCATTAACTGCAACGTTGCCGCCATTCACCTTACGCCCACCAATCACATATAAAACACCACCAACAGCAGCACCAGCAGTTGAATTTCGAGCAACATTCATTGAAGTCAATTCAAACCATTCATTGCGCCTCGTATCCAATGCAAAATGACGGTCCGTGTCAATATGATCAGACCATTGAGAATTCATACTACCCACAGGGGAACGACCGCCAGCAACATGTATAAACCCATTCAGGGATACACACACAGCCTCAGCTTGAGGTGCTGGTAATTCTGCCACATGTTCCCAACGACCATCAATAGAATCAAGGCGTAGAACCGAACGCCGCATACGCCATCCCAAATTGGGTGGTTGATCGCGTCTGTCCTGTGTTGTGAACCCGCCCAATGCGTAGAGATACCCGTTATGGGCAACTAACTGTACATGATGACAAGGATCTGGCAGGTCGGGACCACTAGTCCAGCGATCCGAAATTGGTTCGTAAACGGAAACCTCGCGCGTTGTTGCAAACCTGCCAGCACGCTGCCCAATTATGCCACCTGCATTGACAATAATATTAAACCGCTGTGCGCGTAACGCCTTCGTTGGTTGTGCGTTTGCAACGCTTTGTGTCCAGAAAGCAGAAGGGTAAATTTCTTGAACAGGAAACGGCATATCTGCAAGCCGGGTCCAACGCGCATTTATTGCAGGTTTGGAAATAGGCTTCACATTAGGCATAGGGGGATTTTTGACGGGATAATCAAAAGATTGCGCCGCGCTTTTAGAAGTTACACCAAGCCCCAAACTAGTGGTTAAGCCCGTTGCTAGCCCCCCAGACAAAACTTGCCGTCTGTCTTTTAAATCCTGTTTTACCTGCTTGCTTCCCATAGCCACGACACCCTTATCTCCCCAATGGATCACGCCTTAAATGACATTCCCACAATTGGGAGTTTAACGCCCCAGGACCGCACAAGCAATGCGCCCGCCAGCACCTCCAATAGGCTGAGTACGATGATCATCACGATTTTCATGGATAATGACTGCAAAACCATCATCATCGAGCAACGGGAAGGCGTTATTTAATGTGCCACTCTCCTCAGAGGGGTAAAGCGAGAGCCCAGCGCGGAAAATCTCCGCAGTGGCACGGCCATCAGATCCGGCATAAATATTAGGTATATCAGCTCGTTCTGACCCTTCCAGATTTAAGAGGCCATGAGCATTATTATCTGGATCAACATGGCTGCCTGAGGCTTTAAATCCTGCAGAACCATCAGAGCAATCGCCCACCTGATGCAAATGAATACCATGCCATCCTTGAGGCAAGCCACTGACATCAATTCTCATGAGAACACCGCCATTGGGCGCTTCAATAAATAGAATATTTCCGACTTCGGTGTCATCACGGTTGATGAACTTACCCGGTGTATTTATGGCGTCATCACCAGCTAAATTAGCAAGCAGAGCCTCTGAGCTGCCACCATCATCATTACAAGCGGATATAATAAGTAGACATGTTACTATGGAAGTAATTTTTAATGCCGAAAAAAACCTCATGGAAGTATTCCTTTAATTTAGGTGACCTCAACCGGTCGACGCAAGGTTGAGCTTATCATAACCTTAGCTATGGGAATTTCCTACCGTAAATCCATAGTTTACACTGACTAACCGCTCTGGCTGAACTTTGGTTTGGAGTGAAACCTTGTTTTATCGTAGAATAAACGGAAGCTATGTCTTCGGTAGTGGACACAACACGATCATGAACAATATTAGCCAAAGGGTGCAAAATGGACTGGATATCAAGAATTCAAAATTAAAGGATGAGAGCAAAAAAAATCGAAAATACACAAACTATGCTCTAGTAGCTGTTCATACCAGATCAAGTATCCGTTCTCATATTTTAGCTTAACTGCTTGCCAAGATTGTTTCTGCTGCAAGATCGGCCAGTTCATCACGTGACAAGCCACCGGACGGTCGAAACCAGTTATGTGTCCAATTCAACATTCCAAAATATAGCATCGTCCTGGCACTTAATCTCGCATTATCCTGATCGACTATAGCGGATTCTTCTTGTATTATTTCCCGGACGAAACTGATGAGTTTTCTTTGTTTTTTTACAATTCCTTATCTTCGATTAATGGGTGCTTACCTAAAATCAC
>CAZGVP010000238.1:0-4882 GCA_964529135.1 uncultured Caulobacterales bacterium
CACCGATTAAAGTGTCATCACCTAGGCCCCCATAAAGAACGTCAGCACCAGAGTTCCCAGTGAGGAAATCTTCACCATTGCCGCCATCAAGAGTATCCCGGCCGTACCCTCCCTCAAGAAGATCATCGTCACTTTGTCCGATGAGATAATCATTGCCGGAGTCACCGCGCAAGGTGTCGGTACCATTACCCCCCTTCAACACATCCGATCCACTTCCGCCCGTTAATGTATCGTTTCCGGCGTTTCCTTCCAATGTGTCATGACCATTACCGCCGATCAGTGTATCATCGTGATAGCCACCAACCAGCGCGTCATGTCCGTCATCTCCAGATAAATAATCGTAGCCACTATTACCGTAAAGTGTATCATTATTATTTCCCCCCGCTAACGTGTCGTCACCATTATCGCCATGAAGTTCATCATAACCATGCTCTCCATTGAGAAGGTCGTTGCCCCGATGGCCCCAAATTTCGTCATCGCCAATACCGCCAAGCAATTTGTCATTGTCCGTATCATCATGAGCGGTAGTGGAGCCTCCGGGTGTGGTTACACGGTCGGGTAATCCCTGCTCGTTTCTATAGTGGGCATTAAGAATTGTTGCATTGGAAACTCCGATATCAATGGTAAATACCGTATCATTAAAATCGCGATCACCGCCATTGAATAAATCCTCAAACCCTAGCGTCAGTGTGCCTGCGTCTATTTTCAAGATGCCAGTAGTGTGAAGAATATTGTCAGGATTTAGAGATACATTTTCATCGAAACCTGCAGTGTGATAAACGTTGTGGTTGATATTGGTGACTTTACCATCTTCAGCGATATGAATGAGTTGGGGATTATTTGTTGATAAAGTGGCTGGGTTTCCATTGTCATCAACAAATTTGTATGTACCTTCTCCTAGTGCTTCAAAATTATTAATTGAAAACCCATTAGCGATGATAAAGAACCCAATGTGATCCCCTGGTGATACGTCCAAACTAGCTCGACTGGTTCCACCAATTAAATCACCGCCGCTCCCCTGCAATGAAGCGTTCTCCCAGACAATATCAACTGATGTAATTTGTTCTGTCACAGGATCGATTTTATAATATCCAAAACTATTTCTGTATCCCGCACCTTCGCCTTCAAAAATAACTGATATGGGATAATCGCTACCTATGGGAATCGAGGAAACTTGAATAAGATTTGGTCCACGAGACCCGTAAAGTATATCGTCTCCATAATTTCCATAGAGTTGGTCATCGCCTGCACCACCCCATATTTCGTCGTGCCCATTATTGCCATTGACGACATCATCACCCCGCTTTCCAGAAATAATGTCTGATTGTCGTTCCCCCTCAATGACATCATCGAATTTTGTTCCAATAATCGGGCTTGTTGCAGGTACATTACTCATTATACATCCTATTGATTGTGAACGAATTATGGAGTTATTGTTTCAAAGCCCATGCCAACCGAAAAAAGAAAAAATCCAAACAAATACAATACCTAAGGGAATGGGTGAGTTTAATTGCGAGTTGAGCATTTAAAAATGCTATGGCATTTTGCGAGTAGTGCCGCGTTTTGCATTCAGGCGCGATCTATTCCTATAGGTGAATACCGCATTCTGTTTTTTGACATCCTGTCCATCGTCCGGCGCGTACATCACTTTTATTGATCGATTTTTTTGTGCATGGTGCACACCCTATAGATTGATATCCGTCATGCCATAGGGGATGGCGGGGGAGGTGGTGGTCCTTAAAATAACGTTCTATGTCATGAGCGTTCCAATATGTAAGCGGATTGATTTTAGTCCTGTTGCAGGAATCTTTTTCAAATACCTGCATTGCCAGACGGTCCGTTGTTTGAAATCTCTTTCTTCCGGAAATCCAGGCGCGGTATTCTTTCAAGGCGTTTTGCAACGGTTCTGTTTTGCGTAAAGCGCAACATAGATCAGCATGACGCGCATGAAGATCACCCCATGGATCAGCTTTTTGAACTCTCTCACGGAGTGGCTGAATTGATTGCACGTTTGTGAGATTAAAATAAGAAACAAGTTCGTTACGATATTGCAAAGTTTCCGCAAAATGCCACTCGGTGTCGATAAAAATCACAGGAAGCTTTTTATCTATCTGTGAAATCAGGTGTAGTATTATTGCGGAATCCGTGCCAAATGAAGAAACAAGAACAATTTCCTCTTTGTAGGTCTCGATTGCGTATTCAAGAATCTTTCTTGCACCGGAATCGCCACTATTATCTTGAAAAAATTTTGCGGGAGGGTTTTCAGATTTATTTTTGAGGATCATTACAAACTCCACTAAGGTTTTCCAGATTCACTCATGAATATGGATTTAGGATTGCCTTTGCATTTAGTGTTACAAGTTGTGGACCAACTGATTATATTTTGAATTCAAATAAAAAAACAAAAACAATCACTTATATGCATCTAAAATCAAACTCATCTGGTCTATGCAATCATCGCAAAATGCAATTGAAATCTGCGATTTACAGTGCAGTATGCGAATGACCTGTTTAGTTAAAAAAACTGGTTTTCAAGGCGATAAGAAAAATTGCACCGTCATAATCGCGAATCTGAATATTGGAGCGGTTTTCTTCCCAGCCCAATTCGCCCACTATGTATAAATTTTTTCGTAGCGTATGGGATATAGAAAGAGTCGAACGGTTTAATTGATCGAAACGTGCGATGGGGAGTGATGGGCTAAAAAAACCTTCAAATTTTTTTTCCCGATGAATTATGGACAGGCGTATGTGCGTATTTTGTGATATATTTTTTTGAACATTGAGTCTTAGGCCCCAGGATTGAAAATCGAAACGGGTTGCATCAGCATCGGATAATTCAAAAAAAGCTGATCCATTAGTGCGAAAACCAAGATTAGGCATTCGCCAAATATGGCCGATTTCACCCTGATATTTCCGTTGATCAAACCCAACCAAGCGCTGGTCATTATAGTCCAGATTACTCAAATCCAACTGAGCGTATCCACTATGTCGCTTGTCGTAATTTCCCTGGAATCTTGTCCGTAAAGCTTTTCGTACAAAGAGAAAATCCTGATCGCGCGTTTTGTAATCGAGGCGAGCAAAGGATTGTAACCAACATCTGCATAAATTTTTAAAGTGAAAACGATATCCGGCATCGCCTCTTAGTAAAAGGGTATCTAGACTCGGATTTGCAGGAAAAAAATCGGACCTTATATTTCCTCGTAAGAAGAGGCGGTCACGATTGCGTAGCTTCTTTTGGAATTGAAGCGAGTCATCTGCAAAAACTGCATTGGCGAGACCGCTGATAAAAACATTATTTTCCTCAATAATTAATCCACGGCGTTGAACCCCTGTAGATACCTCTGACATTATATCAACTCTATGATCACCAGCATTGGCAACGCTAACAGGAACAAGCGAGAGCGTTGCCCCAATAAATCCACTACGAAATTGACGAAGCGTTTTGGATGGTTTTTTTTGTATAACGCTTTGATGTTTTGTGTTCTCTGGATCTGGTGCGATGATGATGCTTAAAAGTGATTCCAGAGTTAAATAGGCGCGAATTGCACGGAACATGAGATAATCTGGAAGCGCAAGGATTCCCCGAGGGTATCCGTTTATAAGCGTTGCAAAAATAGCGACAATAGCTGGGGCGCCGATCAACACCGCAAGTATCGCTTGCCATTGCAATGTGTTCGCTGAATCAAAATGGGTTAGATACTCAATCATCCCAAACATAACCAATGGCGTAAGCATCGCGCGTCGGGCAGAATTTACGAGCATATAAGGAAGGATGATCTTGCCACGGATTGTCAACCACGAGCGGTCGAGATAATCGCAGTTTCGACTGGAGATATGATAGATGGAACGAAACCAGCGCATGCGTTGTTCGCGCATATGCTTATAGGTCGCCGGAACTTCTGAAATGTAAGTGACTTTAGGGTCAACCACGACTTCATACCCCATTTCCCCGATTCGTAATGACATGTCGGTGTCTTCACCATTCATACCTTCTACGAAACCACCAAGATGTCTGGGTAATTCGGTGCGATACAGAGCGAGCATCCCGGGTACGCCAACAACGCCATTGATCGCCCCGAGTGCGACAGAATAATAGCCGTGTTTTACAATTACCTCGAGAAAACGGGCTCGATCAAACATGGCCCCTCCGGGCGGGATGGGTAATCCACCGACAACACCGACTTTTGCATCGCAAAAATAGCGCATGGCACGCTGGATGGAATCTGGCGCAATTAATGTGTCCGCATCCACGCGGACCATAAATTCTGTTTCAGTGGCGGCCAGCCCAGCATTTAAGGCATTGGATTTTCCCGGTTTCAAAACATCAATGACTTTTCCAGACGCGTGTTGGCATTTATCGAGCGCTGCTTCTGAAATTTCTTTCGTATTGTCATCAGAGTTATTATTCATAATAAGGATGATTACTTCGCCGTGATAATTTTCGGCAGCGGCATCCATCGCGAAGATGGTATCAGCAATAATATACTCTTCATTATGTGCCGGCACTACGAATGTAAGTGGAGGCGAGAAATCTCCCGTTTTCATTTGCAAACGATCATAGGTGGCAAGGATAAACCAGAGTAAAAACAACACTGGCAGGAAAAGAAATACCCCGGGACCAATACCGCCTAACAGTGCAAAATTACGCAAGTCATGGATAAGCGGCAAATCAAGCGACCCCACCCAGAAAGATACAGATCCTGCAATGATAACCCCGACGATCATGCGAAACAGAGTCTGGAAAGTGCGTTGTGGTCTATAGGGGACTTCAATTTTTGGTGGCATTCGTCCGTGCTGTAGCAGTTTTAAGGAAAAAACCCAGAAACCTAGAAGGCCACTTGCAATTTCTACAAAACTCAGCGGATAGACAAGGCCGAGAGTG
>CAZGVP010000239.1:0-4877 GCA_964529135.1 uncultured Caulobacterales bacterium
AGGTCCGTTGAAGAATGTTCCGGGCGTCATTGGTATTACTGAAATTTCGACTAATATCGATTCTAATATAGGTAATGATGTTGAGCGAGAATATGAAATTGAGCTTGCGCGCGATGTAGATGCTCAAGCAATTTTAAAGACAGCCTTTGAAGGTGGCATTGTGCTTACCCGGTTTGAACATGCACGTACATCATTGCATGATATTTTTGTTTCTCTTGCCGGCGAGGAAACAAGAGAAGATCGGGGGGCCCTATGAGAGAGATCTTTCTAATTGCTTGGCGTGAATACACTCAATATGTTTTCTCACGCGGGTTTTTGTTGTTATTATTGCTCGCTCCAATTGGCTTTCTTGGCCTCGCTTTTCTGCTCGGCGTCATGCAAAAATCAATACCGGAGCGCCATTATGTGATTGTAGATCAAACAGGTCTCTATGCTGAGCATATAGAAGATAATTTAACCACTCTTCATGCGCGACAAGAAATTCGGGCATGGGATCAATTTGTTACGATTAACGCGAGTACATCCCTGTCGGAAGATAATCAGATTGCACCACCTTTTGCGCCGGACGAGGTGACATTCGAAAGGGTGCGTGCTTTTCAGGAGGCGGGAAGTTTTCCTGCGGCCCGCGCGGCAGCGGCGCCTTATCTCAAAGTAGATCCAGCAGCATTTGAACCGCCTAAGCGACGGTATATAGGTCATAATTTAGCTGTAATTAAGAAAATTACAGGTGATAATGATGTTATTAATTTTATTCGCCCTTATCTTCTTGATGAAAAAAAATTAACTGATACGGATGCGCCTTTGTTTGCCGCCTTAATTATTCCTGAAGGTTTCAACCGAGAAAATAAAGTTCCTGCTGAATATTGGAGCCGTAATCTTGTCGATACTGAATTAAAAGATGCCTTGTCAGTGGCAATGACATCTGCCTTGCGTAAGCAAACTGCCAGCGAGTTTGGTGTTAGTGATAAAAATTATGAATCTATCATTTCTACCAATGCGCTATTGAAAGCGTTTCGACCTGACCGTGCAACGGAAGATGCTGCATTAAATCTACGAGATAAAATTGAAACTAGTCTGCCGGCAATCATGACTTATGTATTATTTATACTGATTTTTTCAGTAGGCAGCCTGCTTTTGACCAATACGATCGAAGAGCGATCAAACAAAATTGTCGAAATGCTTCTCTCTTCTGTGACGGCTAACCAGTTGATGATGGGTAAATTAATTGGCATTGGAGCTGTCGGGTTAACAATTCCTGTCATTGGTGCGCTTTTCGCACTTGGATCAGCAGCAACATTATTTGCAGGAAATGAAGTTGCCGAACAGGTGCTCGCTAGTGTGTTGCTATCTCCGTTGGTGTGGGTTTACCTGTTCTATTTCCTCTGTGGTTATGTGATTTTTGCGATGATGTATCTGGCCATTGGGGCTATTTCAAACTCCCTGCAAGACGCACAGACATTCTTGGGCCCTGTGACGCTTGTTGTAATGGCGCCGCTCCCATTGATGGTGCTGGTATTTCAAGACCCTAATGGCATGATTGCCTCGATTATGACCTGGATCCCCATATATACTCCCTACGCCGTGATGTTGCGTGCTGCGTCAGACCCGCCTCTATGGGAAATAATAGGTGCGACCATCTTTATGCTTGTATTTGGTGCATTTTTTGTGGGGTTAATGGGGCGAATTTTCCGTCGTGGGCTTTTAAATGACTCACCAGCGAACTTGAAAAGCTTGGTCCGCCTGACCACCGGTCGTGGTTGATCTTGTAGCTTAACCAAAACCGCAAACGGATAATGCATTTTCTCTCGCATGACGCTCGACATTCGCGCCGGCTCTGCTATAGAAACGCGCTGGAGTGAAGGTCCGTGCCTGTCAGGTGCGGCCTTTTTTCCATGGCAATGAAGATGAGGCAGACTGCTGTGAAGTAAGATGTTTATTCTTCCAATAGCCAAATAGCCTTGAAGATGGCAAATCTGACGGTAACAAGCCGGGCAGGCGGATGTGGCGGAACTGGTAGACGCGCTGGATTTAGGTTCCAGTGGAGCAATCCGTGGAGGTTCGATTCCTCTCATCCGCACCAGCCTGGCATTGTTTTGAGAGGTCAGTTTTTAGGCATGGCGTCACGGCAGAATTATGTAGATGAAGAAAGATTGTTGACGATGGAAGTTTCTGAAGTATCAAGCGAGGGCCTTGAGCGCAAATTCAAGGTAACTGTCTCTGCCGCTGAGCTTGATAAAAAGCTCACTACAAAGCTGGAAGATATGAAAGGGCAAGTTCACCTGAAGGGTTTTCGTAAAGGTAAAGCTCCTGTTTCTTTCTTGAAAAAGATGTACGGTAAAGGCGTGATGGGCGAAATAGTTCAGGAAGTCATAACTGAAACATCGCAAAAAGCCTTTACGGACCGTGAATTACAGCCTGCAAACCAACCACACCCACATTTTCATAGTGATATGGATGCGGTTATCGCTGGGGATGCGGACCTTGAATATGATGTCCATGCAGAAATTCTTCCAAGTTTTGAACCAATGGATGTCTCTAAATTAGAGCTTGTGCGTCCTGTAGCAGATGTTCCAGATGCTGACATTGACGAGGCTCTTGAGAATCTTGCCTCACAACAACGTAGCTATTCTGCGCGCGCTAAAACTGCGAAAGCCAAGACCGACGATATGGTAGTTATGGATTTTGAAGGCAGTGTTGACGGTGAACTATTTGAGGGCGGTAAGGGGGAGAATACCGAACTGGTACTTGGTTCAAACAGTTTTATCCCCGGATTTGAAGATCAATTAATCGGCGTAAAAGCTGGTGATGATCTGGATGTGAAGGTTACGTTTCCGGAAGATTACAATCATGCACCGCTCGCGGGTAAAGATGCCGTTTTTGCTGTGAATGTGCATGAGGTTAAAGCGCCTGATGAAGTAAAAATCGATGATGCGCTCGCTGAGCAAGTTGGGTTGAAAGATCTTGCTGAATTGAAACAGAAGATTGGCGAGCGAATTGGAGAGGATTTCAAAGGCCTTTCACGCAGTCATGTGAAGCGCTCTTTGCTCGATCAGCTAGATGAATCACATGATTTCGATCTTCCAAAAACTATGGTGGATGCTGAATTCACACAAATTTGGTCACAGGTTGAGAATGCTGAGCGTGACGAGGAAGACAAAGATAAGAGCGAAGATGAACTCAAGGAGGAGTATCGCGGTATAGCTGAGCGTCGTGTTCGCCTTGGATTGGTATTGGCTGAAATTGGCAAGGCTGGGAAAGTCGAAGTTCCAAATAATGAAGTGCAACAAGCGCTGCAACGCCAAGTGTTCCAGGAAGCACAGTATCTTCAATCTTCAGGCCAAAATATTCAACCTCAAGAGCTTTTGCAATTTTACCAGCAAAACCCTGCTGCACTCGCTCAAATACGCGCGCCTTTGTTTGAAGAAAAAGTCGTTGATTATATTCTGGAGCTTGCCAAGGTTACGGACACAACCGTCTCCAAAGACGAGTTGATGAAAGATCCTGAAGGAGAAAGTGATTAACCTTTGAGCTATTCTCTCTAGCTTTATCATAAACTGAAATCTTAAAGGTTGGTTCGTTTTAGTTCCGGCCTTTTTTGCGTTTTGCCTTTATGGTTAAGCAATCGGTGTGATTTCAAAAAATGAAGTTTATTCTCCATCTTCGTAAAGGCGTTCAGACTTGTGAGTGCAGCTAGCTTGTAGCCAGCGTAAATTTAACCCAATGCGTTCACTGTCATATTCTGTCCACGAATATGAAGTGGCTCTGTCTGTGTCGCCTTCATATGCATAGAGTACAAGAGACGAGCGTGAAGACCCAGTTGGCCATTCCATACGGCGTAAGATTAGGCGCGTATCATTTGGAAAGTCTTCGCCACCGGTGAGACGTAATTCACCTCCTTGATCATGAATCCAGCCTCCGGTTTTAAAGAACCAATTGTCGTTACCTTCTCCGCTATCGCCATGTTTTGCGCCTCGTAATCGTGACGTCCAACATTCAAAGGCGCGTACTTTGCGTAATTTATGATGAATATCTGCTTTATTGCCGAATACGTATTTTCCATCAGCGGTTTCGGCTTTATCCCGAATCCATATTTCATTTTTAGTAAGAACAAGGTCATCAGTAATAACAATGACTTCACCAGATCGCTTAGAGGTAAAACGGCACGCCCCTTCTTTCATATAGCCAATAAATTGATTAGATTGGCGTTTCCAGAAAACATCGCACCCCTCTCGCACGATCGTATCATTTGGTTTTAGTTTTTTCAAAAGACCGAGATTTTTATATGCTCCTTGTATTTTCTCTGGATTTTTAGGGGAGTGAATAGTAAGGCGGATCGCTTTTTCGTTTTTATCTGTAGTGAAAACGTAAATGCGTTGTCGGTAAATATCCGATCTGTTTCCATCTTGATATTGTTCGACATAAAAAACATTGTCGCCAAATTTTGGTAAATTGACTTCCCGGAAGATGGAATGAATGCGACCATGACGATGGTGTTCCGGTACGTTTAGATCAGGTTCCCAAAAAGTTTGCAGTGAATTATCATAACGCCCTGGGAACCAATCAAGAAAAAGAGAAAAATCCTTGTCTAATGGTGTACCTCCACGTGATTGAGCCGTGGCTGGTAGTATCAGAAAAAAAATTGCAGCAATAAGAGTGTATACAGAAAAAATATTCTTTAGAAATTTCATGTTGAGTTATCCCATATCCAGCTTCGAATAAGGATAGCATGTCCTGTTCTAAGATGAAATAAAGGAGCAGCATTGAGGTCTGGTATTTAGTATTTTTGGCTAGATAGCGTTGGCAATGGCCTCCAATGCAGCTTCTGCTTTATCACCATTAGGGCCGCCGGCTTGTGCCATGTCTGGCCTGCCGCCGCC
>CAZGVP010000240.1:0-4861 GCA_964529135.1 uncultured Caulobacterales bacterium
AACTATATGTAGGGCTCATGAGGGGGCTGTCAGGGAGATTGTTTCCATGCGAAAATTTTTAGTGTCAGCGACTATATTGACAGGCATTGGTATTGGAGCAGGAGTGCTCAGCCTTTCAGGTGTGATTACTGAGGCAAAAGCATCTTTGGTTCAGGAAACCGAAAATCCGGCAGCTTCTCAAGGGCAGGATCTCGCTCTTACTATCTATAATTCCAATTTAGCATTGGTGCGTGATCAGCGATCTATCTCCTATCCAAAAGGGCGCGCTGTGATTGAATTGCCAGGGGTTTCTTCACAAATTAATGCCCCAACAGTGACATTTGAAGCGGATAGTGTTGGAATTATTGAACAAAATTTCGACTATGACCTGTTAACGCCGTCCAAGTTGATGGAAAAAGCCGTCGGCAAAACGGTCCGGATTGTGCGAACTAATCCAGCTACCGGTAAAGAGACAACGCAAACAGCCAAAGTTCTCTCGGTGAATAATGGGGTTGTTGTTAAAATCGGCAATCGTATAGAGGTGCTGCGGGATGATAATTTGCCAACGCGGGTGATTTTTGATCGGGTGCCAGATAATCTGCGAGCAGATCCGACGCTTTCGGTCATGGTTGATTCTGATCGCGCTGCCCGAAAGAAAACTACCCTGACTTACCTTACAGGCGGCCTTGGATGGCGCGCAGATTATGTGGCTCTGTTTAATGAGCAGGCTGGCGAAATGGATTTTCAGGGCTGGGTGACCCTGACCAATTCAACGCAAACCACTTTTTCTAAAGCGAAAGTGCAAATGGTTGCCGGCGATGTTGCCAATGCCAACAGTAATAATAGACAACGCTCTCCTAGACGCGCGAGTTCAAGCACTCGCAAAGGCGGTATTGAAGCGACGAACGAAGCGCGCCTCGGTGACAACTATCTCTATCCGCTTGCAGGCCGGACAACGGTGGCCAGCAATCAAACCAAGCAAGTCGCCTTTGTTGATGCAGATAAAGCCAAAGCGAAGAAAGCGTATGAGTATCAGGCTTGGGGTTTTAACACGATAAACCAGCCACAAAATGCTGATATTCGCATTGCATTTTCCAATAGCCAGGATGCCGGGCTTGGAGTGGCGCTGCCGCAAGGTATTGTGCGGGTCTACACGAAAGATAGTGAAGGCCGCGCTCAGTTTATTGGTGAAGACAAGATTGTGCATACAGCTGGCGGTGCTGATCTCTCTTTGAAAATTGGTGAAGCTTTTGATGTGACAGTGCAGCCGAATTTGCGCAATAGGCGGTCCATTAACAAAAAGACCTCGGAAGCGACGATGGCGTACACACTACGCAATGCCAAGCGCGAACCAGCAACGGTTACCATTCGCCAACAGGCGGGTTGGAATGGTGTTGAGACAAAAGTGTTGTCCGAGTCAGTGGAAAGCAGAAATCCAAGCCATAATAATTATGTGTGGGATGTGACAGTTCCGGCGGAAGGTGAAACGGTATTGACCTTCACGATCCAGACAAAGTCTCGTTATTAATAGCCCAATCGGGGATCTGCTAATGCGTAATGCATACAAATTGCTGGTTGTGGTTGGTGGTGGTGCTCTTTTGGCGCTGTTTGCCGGGGCGAGGCTTGTTGCTGCGAACAATGTTGTGCCGACCAATGTAGAGCCTGAGCAAACAGAAGAACAACCGCAGGAAATACAAGAGATTGTTGTGCAAAGGCACAATGCCTCCGATGTGGTCTCACCGCAAGCTGATGATATTGCGATCACCATTTATCGCGACAATCTGGCTTTTATTACCGAGACTCGCACGGTTAGCGTGCCCAAAGGGCGTTCAACCATTTCTTTTGCGGGGGTGAGCGATTTGATCATTCCCCAAACTGCACTGCTTCGTGAATTTGGTGCGGTTAGCCTGGAGCGCAATTTTGATTATGATCTTTTGAGTCAGGGGTCTTTGTTAAAAAAATCCATAGGAAAAACCATTTACATTACCCGAGCTGATCCTGCCACCGGGTCGGTTGTTGAAGAAGAGGCAACCATCGTTTCCGCAGGGCAAGGAGTTGTGCTGGATATTGATGGCCGCATTGAGGTGTTTGATTGTTCTGGCCTGCCGGAAAAAATCAGCTTTGATGATGTCCCTGATGGTCTGCGCGCTGAGCCAACCTTATCCATTGAGGTGGCGGCAATCGAGAGCGGCCCTCAGACTTTTACCATTAGCTATCTTGCCAGTGGATTCGATTGGCAGGCGGATTATATTTTGCGATTAAGCGATGAAGACGGAAAAGCTGATCTGGCTGGTTGGTTGACAGTGACCAATGGAACATCGATTTCCATTAAAGAAGCGCCCACCGGGATTGTTGCTGGGGAGTTGCGGCGCTTGTGGGAGACGCGAGCCGAAGCGGTAAATGCGGATTATTTTTTTGCAGCTTGTTGGCCTAAGGGATCGACGAAGAGCGGCGCTCGTAGAAAGCGTTCAATGCGTGCACGGCGTTTTTCTTCAGCTCCTGCTATGTTGGAGGAGAGAGCATTTAGCGCTATTGATATCGAGGCTGATGAAGTTCTTGTCACTGGCTCTATGAAAAAAAGGCAACAAGCCAAACGCGAAGATCTCGGCGATTACAAATTATTCCGCACGCCAGAACCAACAACCGTCGCAGCTTATCAAACCAAGCAAGTCAGCTTCCTCAATAAAAATGGCGTGGATATAACTCGAATTCATGCTTTTGAGCGTGAACCCTATGAGGTTGATGAGTATGACCAAGGAGAAATTGCTCTCAGTAATGCCACGCTGCGCTATGACATTGATAATGAAAAAGATGGGGTTCTCGGAGAGCCTCTGCCATCGGGCACTGTCCGTGTTATGAGCAGCGTTGGCGAGGCAGGCTCGTTCTATCTGGGCCAAGGTGATGTACGCGATCTTGCTGTGGGGCTTCCAGTGGAAGTTGAAATTGCGCAAAGTCCATCGGTTGTCCTGGAAACAATTGTTCAAAATATCTCGAATACGAAACTGGCTAATGGCACGCGTCGGTATACAGCTGTGCTCAAGCACACAGCAAAAAATGCCAATTCATACCCTGTATTATCGGAAGTATCAGAAAACAAGGCCGGATATTCCGGACCAGTAAAAATCAATCGTGCATCACGAAAACAAGTGGCAGGTAGCGCCTATCCAAAATGGCAGTTTACGGTACCCGCCTATGGTGTTGCGGAATTATCTTATACGATGGTGTGGACTGATTATTGATTAACGCCACTATCTATTTTTGTATTGCTGGCAAAAGATGGGCAAGATCAATCAAAGTTTGTGCATTGTATTTTTTGCAGCTGGATTGATTGTCATCAATGAGACTGTTTTTGTAGACGGACAATGTTGATTCAGCTTGAGCCCAACCAAGCGGGATATCTTTATCAACAACATCACATAATCTGAACTGCAGATAGATGGGATCTTTGATGTTGTTTGCTCCGGTGGCCTGCCATTCACGTTTCGTGGCGAACTGGATGAGTTGATCCGGGATAGGGCTATCATTTGTTTCCACGGCTGCTAATCCTGTAAAGGGCGTGGTGAGTTCATCTAAAGGAGTAAAACCTGGTGGTGGAATTGCAGGGCGGTCTCGAATGCTGGCCGAGAGGCAGCTATTGGCGCGACAAGGTTCACCAGCATCATTGGTAATTTCAATAAAGATAGGTTGAAAATTACGGCCAGGAATTTTCTCGAGTTGTTCCAGGGTGAATTTTGCAAACGGTATCATCGTCACAATACCGTAATTATCGATGTACCCACCATCAATAAGCTGCCCACTGCTTTTTTGAGTTCCAGTTGAAAGCAAGCCTGCAGGAGAAATGATTGGAAATCGAGCGGCATTATGTATCGCGGTAGAGGTGCGGATATCTGCGCCGAATAATTGATAAAAATCCCAGGCTGGATACATGGTGCGCTCAAAATCCAGATGGGTCGTGATGACAGGAACGCCCTTTTGCTTATGGGTGCCATTGAGTAACAATGCGGGACGCCATTGCGGAGAAGGTATTTGCCAGATGCATAGAAAATTATCACTGAATAATTCATCTAAATCACATGATGAGGCGGTGTCAGAAAGCAGTAGCCCATCATTTCGATAGCGGCGATCACGCCAACTTTTTTCCCAGGAGCGTTCTAATGTATTTGCCCGATTAGGGAGTATGGAGAATGGTGTCATATAGTTGATTATGTCACCAAAAAACAATGATGCTAAAGTTGGGCTTAATCCATCGGATTTGAGAATGTCTGTTGCTCTCTCTGCGTAATTGGCAGCTAACAAATCTCCTTCCGTCAACAATGCGGTATAGGCTGTTGCTCCAAGAGCGCCACCAGAAACGGCGCTGATTGCAAAAATATGGTCATCAAAATTTTTGTGGTAGTCTTGAAGTGTGCCAAGCACGCTCGCTGTCCAGAAGGCTGCTTTTTGACCGCCCCCGGCTGCAGTGATAAAAATAACTGGGGTCGTTCTGTCGGTTTGATAAATGAGTGAATGTTTCAGCCAATCCTGAAGATAATCCGTTGAAACTGTATTGCCCGCGGCTGCGTTAATGGTGTTAGATACACTCCCTAATGATTGCCGGGTGGCAAATGATGTTGCGTCATCTTTTTCTGAATAAACGCGCACTGCATAACGGTGGGTGATGCCGGGTAAGCGCGTAAAAATATCAGCAATAACAGCCTGGCTAATACTGGCGATGCATAGCAAGGTTACGATCACCAATCCCAGGGGTAATTGTACCAGGCGGCAATAAACGCCCAGCATTGAAAAAACCGGGAGCATTGCGGCAAACGCATAAACCACCACGGCTGCTGGACCTACCAGTGGGCCTGAGTAGATAGCAAATGCACAAAAGAAAATTATACCG
>CAZGVP010000241.1:0-4851 GCA_964529135.1 uncultured Caulobacterales bacterium
CATAGGGCCATAAGCGATATAAAACTATCATGACTAAATCGTCTTTTCCTGAACAACCCGATTCGGCGGGCCCTCCCGCCACACTGCTTAGCGGTGCAGCACTCATTGAGGATTATGTTAAGCGGCTGCCCACTAAGCCTGGCGTGTACCGAATGATCGGCGAGAAAACCGATGTGCTCTATGTGGGCAAAGCCAAGAACCTGAAAAAACGTGTGACTAGCTATAGTCAGATGCGAGGTCACTCAAACCGCATTCTCAGAATGATTGCAGCTACCCGCAGCATGGAGTTTGTAGTAACAGCAACGGAAACGGAAGCATTGTTGTTGGAGGCAAACCTCATAAAGCAACTAAAGCCTCGCTATAACGTGCTTTTGCGTGATGATAAATCTTTCCCGCATATTCTGATCGCAGAAGATCACGCAACACCACAAATCGTCAAACATCGTGGCGCACGAAAACGACCTGGACAATATTACGGCCCTTTTGCATCTGCAGGTGCAGTTAATCGTACACTGAACACATTACAAAAAGCATTTTTATTACGTTCATGCTCTGACAGTATCTATGAATCTCGCACCCGCCCTTGCCTTCTTCATCAGATCAAACGTTGTGCTGCACCATGTGTCGACCTGATTACACCAACAGAATATGATGATCTTGTTGACCAGGCACGACGCTTCCTCAGCGGTGAAGACAGCGCTATCCAAAAGACCCTCTCGAAACAAATGGAAGACGCCGCCGCCAATCTTGATTTTGAACGAGCTGCAGCCATGCGTGACCGAATACGAGCCCTCAGTTTTATTCAAGGAGCGCAAGATATTAATGCACGCACAATAAACGATGCCGATATTTTTGCTGCCGATGAACAAGACGGACAAATTGGCATTCAGGTATTCTTCTTTCGTGTCAGTCAAAATTGGGGAAATCATGTTTTTTTTCCCCGTCATGATCGGGAGGATAAAATTCCCAATGTCATGAATGCCTTCATGGCACAGTTCTATGATAACCGTGAACCGCCGGGTGTGATCCTCAGCAGCCATCAACCAGAACAAGCTGACTTGTTGATGCAGGCATTCACGCTTAAGGCTGGGCGTAAAGTATCAATCTCAACCCCCCTACGCGGGGAAAAACGCGAGGTTATGGCGAGTGCTGTCATGAACGCTCGTGAAGCGCTCTCTCGCCGCCGCGCCGAAACCGCAAGCCATACCCGTAACCTCAAAGCACTGGCGAGTGCTCTTGGCCTCACCATTCCGCTACGCCGTATAGAAGTTTATGATAATTCACACATACAAGGGTCTAATGCCGTAGGCGGAATGATTGTCGCTGGCCCTGAAGGATTTGAAAAATCACAATACAGAAAATTCAACATCAAGGATAACAACACAACACCCGGCGATGACTTCGGCATGATGAGAGAAGTTATTACCCGGCGTTTTTCCAGGGCACTCAAAGAAGAAAGTTTTGATGAAAATCAATGGCCTGATTTGCTTATTATCGATGGTGGCAAAGGGCAATTATCAGTTGTACTGGAAGCATTAACAAATCTGGGATTGAAACCAATGCCCCAGATACCTGAAAATGTCGATCCATCTTCTGAAGAAACCTCATCATCAAGTGCAGTGCCATCTATGCCAGTCATCATTAGTATAGCAAAGCCGAAACGCACAGACGATCAGGGGCGCAAAAACTCTGACCGCACAATGGGCGCACTCGCAGAACAAATTTTTCTACCCGGTCGCGACCCTTTCCTTATCCCTCCTCGCGATCCTGCTCTTTTTTATATACAACGGCTGCGTGACGAGGCTCACCGCTACGCCATCTCTGCGCACAGAGCTAAACGCAAAAAAGCTGTTAGTGCTAATCCGCTTGATGATATACTAGGCATAGGAGCAGGACGTAAACGCGCATTACTCAATCATTTTGGCTCTGCCAAATCAATTGCCCATGCAAAACCACAGGATCTTTCTGCAGTAGACGGGATCTCCGATGCTTTAGCACAGAGAATTTACGATTTTTTTCATGGATAACTGTGAGTAGATTTACTCAGTGATCTGCATATTCCGGCTCAAACCCAAGCGCACGCATCGCGGCCACAACACTTTCAATAGCTGTTTCTGCAAGCGTAACATTTTCTGATCGTGCAATGATCGTAACCCCTAACTCATCACCATCAATCGGGTAACTACCCAACGACACACCATGCAGCGCAGATTGTATATCACTCAACTGTCGTGCAAGCTTTGATTCAGGTAGCCCCCTCGCCGTTACCACGCGTGAATGAACAGGATTACCCCCCTTGATCACATCCTCCAGAGCACCAGCCATTGCCTGAAAAATCCTCGGCACCCCTGCCATAACGAATACATTATCAATAATGATGCCGGGAGCACCGGAAGCTTTATTACGGATAAGTTTTGCCCCTTCTGGCATCAATGCCATACGGGCGCGCTCTGGCGTAACCGGTTCTCCTTTTGCACTATACCATGCATCAAGAAGAGCTCTTGCTTCAAGGTTTTCCTTTACACCGACACCAAATGCATGAGCGACAGCTTCAAAGGTAATATCATCATGAGTCGGCCCAATACCACCTGAGGTGAATACATAATCATGCCGTGCCCGCAGAGAATTTACTGAGGTAGCAATAGTATCCGTTTCATCGGGAACAATACGAACTTCTTTTAAGTGAACACCACGCTGCGTAAGCCAACCGGCCATAAAATGAATATTGGCATCACGGGTTCGTCCTGACAATAGTTCATCACCTATAGCCAGAATTGTAGCGGTAATAGCCATTTGGACACTCCGGTATTCCGCCCAGACAGTAAAAAGCCCGGCTCTAAGGTTACCGGGCTTTTATGATTATTCTATCGTAAAGGCAACGAGATGAATAAAGCACCTCAGCAAAAAGAACACAAAGACTACTCTTCGCCCTCTCCTTCATTGGTTTCCTCAACATTGGGAGTGCTATCTATGGGGTCCCCATTTTCATCCAGCAAGAGAACAGACCCAGGTAATGGCGTGCCATTCAAGTCAAGCTTACAAGAATCTAATTCATTACTCAGCCGTTCAGTGTAATTACCCTTAAGGTCTGGGTCCTGTCCTTGAAGTTCAAGCACACGGCGAGCATTGATTAATGTGTCCTGCGCCACACGACATTGCTCTTGTCTACGCAATATTTCTTGTCGTGTCTGCTCACGTTGAACGCGTATCAACTCATTAATGTACGTAATCCAGCGACTCGCGTCTCGGCGTGTGCGTTGAAAGCGAGAAGCGTTTTGGAAAGCCTCCCTGGCACGCAATAATTGTGGAATATCATCTGTTGCCGCTCGAGAGAAACGAGCATTCCCCAAAAGCATCCAGGCATCCGCACGATCGCGTTCGCGTAGCCCACCTTTACGGATAGCTGTCAATAACTCTTTATCAGCTTCAACATATTGCTCATCAGCCACTAGAACACGAGCTAGACGAAAATGAAACACACCATCTGGAGCATTCCGTGCAGCTTCGCGTAAAATCGGAATAGCTTTTTTCGCTTCGCGTGATTGGTCCCAAAGCTGAGATAACAAAATCAGATTATCTTGCGTTCGTGGCACTACACCAGCATTCATTTCACGCTCAAGAAGCTGTGCTCCACGATAAGCATTCTCATAAAAAGAGTAATATTGAATTAGCTGAATGATCTGATCTTCTCTAGTAAGAAGGCCTGCACGGTAAGCAACTTCCAAAACAGAAAACGCTTCTTTATCACGATTATTAGTAGCATAGGCACCCGCCAATTGCTGCCAATAGCTGGTTTCATCAGGCCAAAGATTAATCATTCGCTCCAACAGTGCCGCACGTTTATCATGGGCATTATTTTCTGAGTAAATCAGATTGAGAACATTAAAATAGTTTTTGTCAGCTTCAGCTCCTTTCAACTGAAGCGCACGCTCCATTGGCTGTTGAGCAGACCTATAATCTTCCTTTTGCACATAAGCCAGGCCTAAAAGATAATAGGCATTAGCTGGTGGATCTTCCTCCGTTAAACGCAGCCATTCACGCAACCCTGAAATAGCTGCGTCATAATTTTCTAACTGAAATTGAATTTGGGCAATATAATAACGAAGCCCGTTGGCGCGTTCAACTGGCAGGGCGCCTGTATCGACTGCCGTTTGAAAATCCCGAAGTGAACCGCGAAGATCATCGCTCTGAGCTTTAAAACTACCGCGCACCTCATAAACGGTTGCTTTATCGTAACCTTGAAGGCGGTCACCACGATCAGAGATAACCTTGTTCAGACGCGCTATCGCACCATTAATATTTGGTGGATCTTCTTGCGACAGATTAAGGGCCTCTTGAACGCCCAAAGCAACACTCTGCGTAAGGGATGGTTGGGAGGACCTTCGACGTTCATTATCATCATCCTGAGCAAAACTGCCTGGGGCAATAGTCATCAAAGATGCCATCATCATAAAGAGTGACAGAAGCGTAAGCGCGGAATGGTTAGTTCTTTTCATCATATTCCTGGCCCGGTTTCCCAATACCTTAACTACTAAACGTGTTGTTACGGCAGTTTCCTACCTTAATCTTCATTTTTAATCAGCGAGTAAGAACGTCACCCGCGTGACAACGCCGCGACGCCATTCTGCATTATTATCCACGATCTTCGGCTGATACTTCCACCGTTCTACCGAGCGGATCGCCGCACGATTAAAGCATGACGAAGATGAATCGATGGCTTCGATATTTTGAGGCTGGCCTGTGGGGTCCACATCAAATTGCAACACCACATATTCTTCACTACTAGCACGATTTTGACAACGCTCAGGATATTGTGGCGGAATACGAACTAAAGGCTGTGCATCACGGTCA
>CAZGVP010000242.1:0-4846 GCA_964529135.1 uncultured Caulobacterales bacterium
GCAAAAACAATAGCTTCGCAAACTTCGTTCTCTGTAAGTGTGATGCCATCTCGCACTAGGCGCTGCATTATTGGCAAAGTGAGTTTTCCGGGTGTCGGTGTTGCAATTGCATCACACAATGTGGGTTGAGTTATGTCTGCGTGTTGACGTTCACCCAGGCTAATCGATGCCCAGGTTTCATCAAACCCTGACGGTTCAGCGATAATAACACGGGTTTTAGGAGATATTTCCTCCAAAATGGTCGCGCAGCCTGCTGTCATGCCACCACCGCCGCAACAGATAATGAAATCATCAAATTGTGCATCAACTGCAGTGGCTTGCCGTACGGCTTCAAGTGCAAGAGACCCTTGGCCTTCTATGATGTCGGGATGATCATAGGATGGTGCGAGAGCGTAGCCCTTTTTTTCAGCGAGTGGTCGGCCAATGGCTTCTCGGTCTTCGCTATAACGATCATAGGTAATGATCTGTGCTCCATACGCACGAACTTTTTCCACTTTTAGTGCAGGTGCATCAGCTGGCATGATGATTACAGCTGGCATTCCAAAGTGATGGGCTGCCCGAGCTATGCCTTGGGCATGGTTACCAGAAGACCAGGCAAGAACACCTTTTTTGCGTTCACCTTCAGTCAATTGCGATAATCGATTGAAGGCACCACGAAACTTGAAAGACCCACAATGTTGAAGAACTTCTGCCTTCATTAAAATACGCCCGCCAACACGGTCATTGAGCATGTCATTTTCAATCAATGGTGTTTTGATAGCAAAGCCATCTATACGCGCCGCTGCTGCCCTAACACCGCCCGCGGTTACGGTTTTGTTGATATCTTTGTGTTGATCCATGATGCTGGTTCCGGTTGATATAGCAGGGTAAGACAATGAAAGGTTTTGCAATCACTCGCAATTATAGATGAGCCCTTTTATAGGTAATCTTTGCATGGCAACGATAAGGCCGGGTTAAGGAATTCAAATGGCAAAACCAATTTTGGTGGCAGATATTGGCGGAACAAACGCCCGGTTTGCTTTGGCAGAAGTAATCCAGGGAAAGATATGCGTAGATCGACCCCAGAATTTTCGAGCAGAAGATTTTGAAACGGTTCGTGATGCAGCTGATGCCTATCTCGAAGCTGTAGGCATACGGCCTGAGGAGGCATGCTTTGCTATGGCGGGCCCTGTTGGTGGTGACGAGTTGAGTTTTACCAATTCACACTGGTCTTTGAAGTGCAGCGAATTTCAAAAAGCAATGTCTCTGAGCCGTTTTGATGTGGTCAATGATTTCTACGCTTTGGCTGCAGGTGTGGGCTTCCTGAGTGAGGATGCATTATTGGCAGTGCGCAAAGGACAGGGAGACGCCAATGCACCAACATTAGTGATTGGTCCGGGCACTGGTTTGGGACAGGCATTGATTGTACCAACGTCTTCAGGGCAAAAGGTGATTTCTACTGAGGGCGGACATGTGTCTTTTGCGCCGCGTACGGAACGCGAAATTGCTGTATTACAGTTTATTGCTCGCGAACATCCTCGCGTATCGGTGGAACGGTTATTATCAGGTCGCGGTCTCGTCAATATCCATAGAGCACTATGTGTTTTGGCTGATAAACCTCGAGTATCTTTACAGGCTAATGAAATTACAGCAGCCGCAATTGAGGGGACATATCCTATTGCGATGGAAGCGGTGGCGATGTTCTGCGAAGTGCTTGGCCGTGTGGCGGGTGATGCGGTTCTTTCAACTGGTGCGCGTGCCGGGGTTGTACTTGGAGGGGGCATACTGCCAAAAATTCAAGACTTGTTTCTTGCGAGTAAGTTTGAAGATCGGTTTTTAGATAAAGGACGTATGAAGAGCTATGTAGAACCGGTTCCTGTGCAAATGGTTACCGGGGAGGGGGCTGCTCTTTATGGTGCGGCTTCGGTATTATTAAATTAATAATTATACGCCGTTAGCAGGTTCCCATAATTCAACTAATCGACCCTCGGGGTCTGTAATCCAGCCAAATTTTCCGATACCTTCCATATCTTCGGTTTTATCTTCAACCTTAAAACCAGCATCTCGTAGCTGCTTTAGTATACCATCAAGGTCGTCAACCCGAAAATTGACCATAAAGGGAGGATTATTCGGACCAAAATAATCTGTATTTTGTTCAAATAATCCAAGTATAGTTGAACCCGCAAGCTCTGGATTGTCCATTTCGCGCCAACCAAAAGTTGCGCCTGCAAAATCTTTCGCCGGTTCAATGCCCAGATGCTGTTGATACCAATTTACAAGACCCTTACGATCTCCTGACCTTAAAAAAATACCACCAAGCCCGGTCACTTTTGCCATTTCACGATCCTCCACCGTTCATGGCAAACCATATCAAAAGCACGCCAAAAATCAGCCTATAAATAACAAAGGGTGTAAAACTTGTGGACTGAACAAATTTCATCATCAGGTTGATCGCGATATAAGCTGATATGAAGGATAAAATGGCTACGATAAGCGCCGCGATTGGGGAGGCGTTGCTGACCTTTCCTGTAGCAAGATCAACACTGGCCAGAAGGCCTAGTGCACCAATAGTTGGGATTGCAAGCAACATTGAAAACCGTGCTGCTTCAGGACGTGACCAGCCAAGATAGCGTGCAGTTGTCATTGTAACACCAGACCGGCTGGCCCCAGGAATTATTGCTAAAATTTGGGCGAAGCCTACATTGAGGGCATGCCGCCAAGTCAAGTTTTCTATGCGCGGTGTTGCGGTGTCGGTTGGACTGCTATGGCGGCGATCTGCGTGCCAGAGCAAAATACCGAACACGATGCTGGCGATACCGATGACCATTGGCGAGCGTAGGTCGTCAATTATTCCAGTTATGGCGATGATCACGCCAACAAGGAGAAATGGTAAGCTTGCCACAAGTAAAAACAAGAAGAGCTGGCGGTTTGGTCCAGCACGGTTAAACAAAGTATCAAAGCCCCCCCGGGTCAATTTTACTGTGTCATCGCGAAAATATAGCAATACAGCAAACAAAGAACCTACATGGGCTGCGACATCGATCACCGGTCCTTGATCGGGCCACTCACCGACTAGCATGGGCGCAACAATTAGATGCGCAGATGATGAAATCGGCAGAAATTCAGTGATCCCTTGAACGAGTGCAAGGACAATAAGCTGTAGAAAGGACATAAATTATGGGCTTTGCTGGTTAATTATACAAAATAAAGCCTTGGCTGATTCCCCTATGACAGTAAGCCCCGGTAATATTGAGAGGAGCTGGAAGTCAGTTCATATCAAGGGTAGCGTAGGGTATGGACTTTACCAAGGAGCAAATATGTTCATAACGTTCGAATTGTTGGTGAAGTGCGACGGTGTTGCGCAGGCTTGATGCCGCCAATTTCATTGCGAATGCTTTTGTTGAGCGCATAGCTTTGTTATAGCTTATATAAACCCGACGGAGCGATGATCATCATGGTTGAACTTACCCTACCCAGAAATTCGAAAGTCTCCGATAAGGGTAAAACGTTCAAGGCCGACCGTAACGGCGCATCTTCTGACGCGAAATATCAAACTTTCAATATTTACCGCTATGACCCCGAAGATGGTGAAAACCCGCGTGTTGATAGCTTTGAGATTGATGTTTCAGATGTTTCCATGGCGTTGGATGGGCTTTTAAAGATAAAAAATGAATTTGATGCGAGCTTGGCACTACGTCGTTCCTGTCGTGAAGGTGTTTGTGGCTCGTGTGCGATGAATATCAATGGTGCGAATACGCTCGCTTGCACCAAGGGTATGGATGAATTGGGTGATGGTGATATTACCATCTATCCGCTTCCCCACCAACCTGTGGTGAAAGATCTGGTTACAGATCTGACTAAATTTTACGAGCAACATGCCTATGTGCAACCGTTCCTTCAGGCCAAGGAATCTGAGCCAGAAGGCGAGTGGCGTCAAAGCCCTGATGAGCGAAAAGAGCTTGATGGACTATATGAGTGCGTAATGTGTGCGTGTTGTTCTACGTCTTGCCCTTCCTATTGGTGGAACGGTAATAAAGGCGGTAAAGAAGAATATCTCGGTCCGGCCGCTCTTTTGCAGGCTAATCGTTGGCTTAAAGACAGTCGCGATCAGATGACCAATGAACGCCTTGATGCGTTGGAGGATGATTTCAAACTTTATCGTTGCCACACCATCATGAATTGCACACAGGTTTGCCCGAAGGACCTGAATCCAGCAGAAGCTATTGCAGAAATCAAGGCGATGATGGTGAATCGACCCGAAAAGTAGGATTTCTCCTTTCGGATATGATGCTGATTTGGTATTTTCCTCACTAATTGTTCATCCAGATATCAGCTTTTCGCCACAGTTTTACTTCATATATAAACAGTAATGTGCAGGAATCGTTATAGTGCTTCCTGTGATTGATTTGTGAATGAGCCATGAAAGGACTTGGCTATGCGTGTTATTCTGACAATCCTGTTCGTCGTGTTGGCGGGAAATCTTTGCGCTGTGAACGATGCGTATGCTTCGAGCAAGAAACAAAAAGCTGAGCGCTTGGTGCGACAGGCGACAGAAACATTGCGTTATTTTTCCGAAGAGTCAGATTTTACCGGGTTGTGGAATACAGCTGATGATGCAAAGGCAATGGTGATCATTCCTGATTCTTATCGGGGTGGTTTTATTTTTGGCGGATCGGGCGGTAATGCTGTCATGATAGCGAAAAATGCTGATGGTTCTTGGTCAGGTCCAACTTTCATGACGATCGGATCTTTTTCTTTTGGCTTGCAGGCAGGCGGTGAAGTTTCTGAAACGGTTCTTCTCGCTATGACTAATCGCGGTAAGGAGCGTCTTTTATCTTCTTCAGCAAAATTAGGTGCCGATGTATCG
>CAZGVP010000243.1:0-4810 GCA_964529135.1 uncultured Caulobacterales bacterium
CCTGATCAGCGATGGAACGAGTAATCGCCTGGCGAATCCACCAAGTGGCATAAGTAGAAAATTTATAACCACGACGATATTCAAATTTATCTACCGCCTTCATCAAACCAATATTGCCCTCCTGAATAAGATCAAGGAACTGCAAACCACGATTTGTGTATTTTTTGGCAATAGAAATAACCAGACGCAAATTGGCTTCAACCATTTCCTTTTTCGCAATACGTGCTTCGCGTTCACCCTTTTGCACTGTCTGCACAATGCGACGAAAATCTTTAACAGTCAGACCGGTTTCCGTTGAAAGCGTACCAATCTCATCTCGAATGGCAGTAACCTGATCACCTGAATTACCAATAAGAGCCTGCCAACCCTTACCGTCTTTCATGCTGATACGATCATACCATTCCGGATCAAGTTCCGCACCCAGATATTCACGTAAAAATTCCTGACGATTCACCCCATTTGAATCTGCCAGGCGCACTAACTTGCCCTCCAGAGCAATCAGACGACGATTAATATCATAAAGCTGCTCGACCAACGCTTCTATCCGCTGGTTATTAAGTCGGACGCCACGAACGCGCTCTGCAATATCTTTTTGTAATTTCTTAAAACGACGCAACTGGGATGGGGATAAATCTTCACCCTTTAGCTGCTCTTCAATCATTATATCTTGCAGGCGACGAAGTTTTTTATAATCGGACGAAATTTCGTCAAAGGTCATCATGACCCCGTCGCGCAACTCCGCTTCCATTGCAGAGAGAGACAAAGCACCCTCATCAAATTCGTCTTCTTCTTCCTCAGGGTTTTCAGCTTTTTCAGCCTCTTCTTTATGAACCCGCTCAGCCACATCAGGCTGTGTCATATCAGGGCGCGCCTCAGGTCCACCGCCATATGTAGCGTCGAGATCAATAATATCGCGCAAAAGCACACGGCCTTCATTAAGCTCATCACGCCACACTGTAATCGCCTCAAAAGTCAGAGACGATTCACATAAAGAGCGGATCATGGTTTCGCGGCCAGCTTCGATCCGCTTGGCGATCGCAATCTCGCCTTCCCTCGACAAAAGCTCCACCGTGCCCATTTCACGTAAATACATACGTACTGGGTCATCAGTCCGGTCGTTTCCGGAAGATGTGTTGGTGGTAATGACATTAGACCCTGTACCCTCAGCTTTTTTGGCAACAGCGGTTCCAGGGCTGGCTTTACCCTCCTCAGCATCATCATCATCCTCATTGTCAGTGACATTAATGCCCATCCCGGAGAGCTTGGCCATAATATCCTCGATCTGCTCCGAGGAGAACTGTTCCGATGGCAGAACAGAATTCAGTTGGTTATACGTAATATAACCCCGCGCTTTGGCGGATTTTATCATCTTTTTAACACCCGCATCCGTCAAATCCAGGATTGGTGCGTCACCAACTTCAACTGATGGTGTCTCTTTTTTTGCTGCCGCTTTGGTCGCCATAGGAGATACTTTCCGAAAAATATTAACTGAAGCGCATCCGTGGTAATTTCCGAATGGATAATTTTGACCGGATATGCCTACCCGCTGGAGTTATTCCTACCGGATTTTGATACGCTTGCTTTCATTCGCTCCAGTGCCGATTCCAGCTGATCTTCTTTGGCCCCTTGACCAATATCAGATTTTGACTGCGCGCGATTGCGATTAATCACTTCTTCGCGAGCGGCACCTGTTGCCTTCCAATAACTGTCACTAGCTGGAGCGGAAGATTGATCTTCCGGGCCTTCTGGTGAGGGGCTATCCGAGACGACATCATCACCCCCAAATTCTCCACTGTCTTGAAAAATCCGGGATGCAGAGCGTGCGAGTTCCTCTTTTAAACTGGTTTCAAACGCATGATGAGACATGGCGCTATCAAAGCCCCAGTCCACTTCATCAATCTGAGCGTCAGCCTGCAGGAATGTTTGACTATTGAGCGCCCTATCATTTAGGAGCTGCTCCAGGGTTTTCCCAGTGGCCTTACTGGACAAATGGCGTCGCAACCCGGCAGAGTCAAGAGCATCATCTGTGGAAAGACAGGATAAAATATCCGCCAGCAACAATGCTAACGTTGGATCGGCCAAATCAAGAGACAAAAGCTCAGGCTCCCGCCGGTTCATCAGGTCTGGATGAGACACCAACACAAGCAATATTGTTGCTTCTCGTCGCCATGCTGATTGAACTCGGGATCGCCCCTGAAGCGCTCTTAATTGTGGACTGACCCTGGCTGGAGGCGCTGGCCGTCTATAACCACCAGCACGTCCACGCCAGCCACGATTTCCCGTATCACCGCGCCAAGAACCATTCCCACCCTGCCAAAATTTCTGACCAGCAGCACTCCCCCCCCTATAAGGGGTCTGCCGCACGCCGTAACGTTCATCCAGCCGTTGCGCCAATTCCTTGCCATAAAAATCGCGAACATCACGATCAGCAATCGTCTTAACAAGATTGCGCAACGATGCCTTAAAGGATGCCCGCCGCTCCGGCGTGGTCAAGTCATGGGATTCTTCCTCACGCCGCCACAACACATCCACTAATGGATTAACGGCGGCTATAACTTCATCTAGGGCAGCGCGCCCTTTATCACGCAAAAGATCATCTGGGTCTTGTCCTTGCGGCAGAAATGCAAAAGACAGAGACTTGCCAGGCTTGAGCATCGGCAAGGCGCGCTCAATTGACCGATAAGCGGCCCGTGTTCCGGCACCATCACCATCAAAACACAAGACCGGTTCATCCACAGCACGCCATAACATTGCCAGTTGATTTTCGGTCAAAGCAGTCCCCAAAGGTGCAACCGCCCTTCGAATTCCGGCCCCCCAAAGGGCAATTACATCCATATACCCCTCGCAAACTATGACCGGTTCCTTGTCTTCAGCCGACGCACGCCGCGCCTCAGCATAACGATATAGCACCGACCCTTTATGAAAGAGCGGCGTTTCGGGCGAGTTCATATACTTTGCTTTTGCATCCGGATTAAGAGCACGCCCGCCAAAGGCTATCACTTGCCCCCGCTGACTCAGGATCGGAAACATAAGCCGGTCTCGAAATTTATCGTATCCAGCGCCGCCATCGTCTGGTTTGATAATCAACCCGGCTTCAGCCAACACATCCTCATGAAACCCCTTATTGACCAGATAATCTTTTAACCCGCTCCGTTCAGAGGGCGCATAACCGATACGGAATTCATCAACCTGGGCTCGGGTAAGTTCACGCGTACGAATATACTCGACAGCTTTGCGGCCCTGTGGACGCGTTAACATTAGCGCGAACCAGTCAGCTGCCGCCTCACACGCCGCCACCAAGCCTTTATTTGTCTCTTCACGGCGCGCTTCTGCAGGATTATCTTGCGGCAGCTCAAGCCCAGCATCCGCCGCCAATACAGTAACCGCTTCCATAAATGAAAGATTCTGGGTTTCCTGCAAAAACCCGATGATATCCCCATGCTTACCAGAGGAAAAACAGTGGAAGAATCCTTTCTGGTCATTGACAAAAAAGGAGGGGGTTTTTTCTTTTGTGAAAGGCGATAATCCCGCCCATTCATTACCTTGCTTTTTCAACTTCACACTACGCCCAATCACATCTGAAGGGCGCAGTCGTGATTTCAATTCATCAAGAAAATCAGGTGTAAAACGGGGCATTAGTTACTTTAACGATCCAGACCTTTTTCGAAAAGCAGCGAGCCTATAGTGGGGAAAACAATGTAAGCCGTCAAAACTGTGACCCTCGTCACAGCAAAATGTCAGCCCATACAATACACTACTGTAATGTAGGGACATTTGAAGCCCAAGAATCAGCATAAGCAATTTCCAGCAAGTATGCTCATTGCTTTTCAATATCTCCAGGGGAAGCCTGTGCCCGCAAAACCAACCTATGCCCGCTTTGAAGGACGCCTCTCCCTTCGTGGAAAACAAACCCTGACCATAAGCAATATGATCGCTGTGGCTGGCATACCGCTGGTTCTGGTTATCCTGTTTTTTCTCGGACTAAATGCTACCAGCCAGGGCCGCGAGATAGCCCGCATGCTGACCGACCCGGCAAGCGTCGATAAAGCGGTTGGCAATTTTATCTGGCTTTTCAGTGCAACAACTTTGTGGTCAGTTGGCCTTTGGAACTGGGCAAGAATCAGGCTGGGACAGCTTGCCCCTGATTGGCGCAACCAGATCGACCGCTGGAAATGGCGGACATCCCCTAATCGCTGGATAAACTATCAGTTCATAGCAGTTGGACCTCGCATATTAGGCGCAGCCCCATTTTTCATTTTGTTTTCCAGCATTATAAAAAACGGCTCTCCAGGCATGATCAGTTTTCTGCAAACTGCCACTATGCTTATCGCCTGCGTGATTGCGTTTTACCTCTATACGTTTCGCATGAAATGGCTGGCGCATCGCTTTTGGTCAAGGGCGATTATTGCCGCGTTCTTGATTACTGTTTGCGCTCTCCCCATCATTACATTTTGCCTTTCATTTATAAATTCCCCGGCCCAACACTGGTGGGCTAGCATCATTGGGTGGGGTAATTTAATCGGCAGCATAATCATTTGGCTTGTCTTAATGCGGGTTTTAAAACCTTTTACAGAGCTTTTTCTAAGTTGGGGGGGAAGCAATCACCAGCAACAGGCGCCTAACAGCCAGACCATCACTTTCCCCTCATCAAGACTCGCTCAGCACTGGAGTAAACTTCTCAATGTTGGAATTATAACAACACAATTTATCATTATACAGATTATTTTGCTGAGTATTCTCGGTATAATTTTCTTTGGTGCATTTGCTATCTACTCAGGCCCACTGGTAGGTCCAGCAGCCGTGGTGGTTT
>CAZGVP010000244.1:0-4777 GCA_964529135.1 uncultured Caulobacterales bacterium
CAGGCAGCTTGAATTAGTTAATAACTGTTAAGTCCCTATTTTAGGGATGGCATTAAAATAGGCGTATTCTCAGACGCTTTGTCTAACATTAAGACTACATCGTCTGTGAGCGCTGCCATATCCTCCTCTGGAACATTTTCCAGGGCTTTCATCATCGCGATTGCCTGCTTTGCTTCAACAGGCATCATTTTCTGCATTTGCGGAGTAAGTTGCGCCATTTGAGCCGCCATATTTGGCGGCATTTTTTTCGACACATAGGCTGCCATTACACGGTCGCCAAGATGTGCAAATACTTCAGCCGATTCGATACCGCATAATTTTGCTTGCTCATTAACGTCTTTATAGGCAGGCGGTGAAACTAGTTTCAGTTTCTCCAGCGGACGTGAAAAAGCGCGGAACTTACCTTCATGTAAGGGGGATAAATTATCCTCGTCGAACAAGCTTGAGACTTTAGAATCACTATGCAGCTTCTGAACAAGCCTGTTCATATCTGGCAGGCACAAGGCGAATGTCTTTGCATTTTCAGTCGTAAATGAGCCTGCTTTCGCGGCAGTTTCCACAAGGAAGAATGATATAATGCACATAAGTACAGATGTAAGTTTGGGTTTTAGGATAAACGGCATCATTCTCTCCCCTGAGTTGCGCTAGGGTTGGTATAACATATCTATTGGCTAATACAAAATAACTTGTCTTGCTGCGTGGTATGATTATGGTCCGCGAAAACCAGCCTTTGTCGATTAAAGGATTTAACAAAAATGCTCCCTACCCCTCGCGCAGATATTAGCTCTAACACTCTGGATTATGAGATTATCCCACTCGTGAAGCCTACTGGCTTTCGCGAATATGATGCTCGCTGGATCTTTGAAAAAGAAATCAACCTATTGGGTATTCAAGCTCTGGGACTTGGTTTGGGATCTCTAATCCATGAATTAGGTCGCGAACCCAAGATTGTCGTTGGACATGATTTTCGGGGTTATTCCAGCTCTATCAAACAAGCCCTAATTGTTGGCCTGATGAGCGCAGGCGTTGAAGTGCATGATATTGGACTTGCTTTGTCTCCTGTCGCTTACTTTGCGCAATTTGAACTTGATATCCCCTGCGTTGCAATGGTTACGGCAAGCCATAACGAGAATGGGTGGACAGGCGTCAAGATGGGTGTGAACAAACCTCTTACATTTGGTCCCGATGAAATGGGCCGGCTTAAGGAGATTGTATTGAGTGGCGAGGCCCGCCAACGCGATGGAGGTGATTACACTTATGTTGAAGGTATGCGCGAGAAATACATTGCTGATGTAACGAAAGACGTTTCTTTTAAGCGAAAGATAAAAGTTATAGCCGCCTGCGGGAATGGCACTGCGGGTGCATTCGCACCAGAGGCCCTTTCACGATTAGGACTTGAAGTCGTCCCTATGGATGCAGAACTCGATCACACTTTTCCCCGTTATAACCCCAATCCTGAAGATATGGAGATGCTACACGCCATGCGTGATGCTGTGTCAGAGTATGGGGCAGACATGGCATTGGGCTTTGATGGAGATGGAGATCGTTGCGGCGTTGTGGATGATGAAGGTGAAGAAATTTTTGCAGATAAGATTGGTGTACTGATTGCTAGAGATCTTTCAGCCCTTCACCAAAATGCTCAATTTGTTGTTGATGTTAAATCCACAGGCCTTTTCATGACTGACCCAGTCTTGATAAAAAATGGGGCAAAGACAGAATACTGGAAAACCGGGCACTCTTATATTAAAGCAAAGAGCCATGAAATGGGAGCCCTTGCGGGATTCGAAAAATCAGGGCACTTCTTTTTTAACGCTCCTATTGGGCGTGGATATGATGATGGCCTGGTAGCGGCGATTGCCCTATTGCAAATGCTTGAACGTAATCCTGATAAAAAACTATCTGATTTACGCAAATCCCTACCGCAGACCTGGCAATCTCCAACGATGTCTCCTCATTGTGATGATGAATTGAAATATGGTGTAATCGAGAAAATTGTTAAATCTTTCGAAGATCGTGCTACTTCAGGCGGGACTATTATTGGCCAGCCTATCCGTGATGTTGTGACGGTTAATGGTGTACGGATTACAGCTGAAGATGGTACTTGGGGGTTAGTGCGGGCATCTTCGAATAAACCCGAATTAGTGGTGGTTATTGAAAGCCCAACATCTGAAGCAAATATGAAAGCCATGTTCTCAGAACTTGATGCAGTTATTTCGCAACATCCAGAAGTTGGTAAGTACAACCAGAAAATCTGACTCAGCTTTCACAAAGCCGGATAGGCAATTATAAGCTAGGCTAACTTTCTACTGCGCTTCATGGCACCAAGTGCCGCCAAGCCGCTTAAGAACATCCAAACAGCTGCAGGTAATGGAACAGCAGGCAAGGGTTCTTCTTCAGTTGTAGAGACATTTATTTCAAATGGAATATTCGCGCTTGCAAGCATAGTATCACCGCTGCCTGAAGTGGTGAAAAACTCGATTGGAAAGGTTCCGTTTGTAAAGTCTGATGTGGTCTGCAGGAAACTGACCAGATCACCAACTGTTGTAACATTTGCTGGTAGTTGAGGCGATGTGAGTGTTAACAACCCGGCTGGCGAAGCTGATAATCTGGGGGCTGCATTGTTCGTACCAGAAACAAAGAGAGCTAAATTTAAAGCCCCTCCAGAAATCTCTGCTATCTGACCAGCTGATCTTAATGTATTTTGAAAAGTAAACCCACCTAAAGTTGGATCTCCAAGAGTCCCTGTTAGTGAAAGATTACTATCAGTGGTGTTGCCGTTTGCGTCAAAAATCAAAAATGAATATCCATCAAGCAAGGTATCAGTGAGTGTACTGCCAGAAAATTCCAGCCCAATTTCAATAGTTGTTCCTGTTAAACGCAACTGGTCAACATTCATTATTGATCCACCGCCAGGCTCATTTGGGTTTGATATAAATTGTGGTGCTAGAAATTCGCCATCGGTAATAATGCCATCAAGTAAGACTGCATCTGCAGACGCACGTGGCACAAGTATCACCAGCCCCAACATCACCAGCCCTAGAAATCCGGAAATCCATCCTAACCTGTGTTGGTGTGAGCGTTGTTCAGAAATCTGACGAGCACGTACTTGTGTTGCCCCCCTGACATTACGAACAGCACTGACATCATAGCGAGAATTATATGATTGAGTGTAAAAAGAATAGGACATTGTACTAACCACCAAAACAAGGGCCCCCTGAGGATTATCCACAAAATCCTTGCCCATTTCTGGAAATGTATCTTGGTACTCAGTTAAATACTACCAAATTTTAAGGTTAACAGAATGTTTTTATCCAGATGTTGTTTAAAACCATTCAAGTTCAGCTTTTTAGTGTAAAAAAAATCTCCACACCCTTATCAGGCGTGGAGACTTTAAAAGAATTTCAACAGTGTTTCGTTGATTAACGTCCCTGTATCCCAAGACGACGAACTGTTGCCATCGTCAGTTGGCCACTAGGCAGGTTATTGTCGACTTGATAAGCGCGTAGAGCGCGAACTGTTTGCTCACCAAGTACACCATCAACACCACCTGGACGATATCCTTCGCGCTGAAGAGCAACTTGCACCCGGCGAATAACATCTGATGTTGTGTTCGTTTCACACAAGATCTCTCGCCACTCCAGGCGTTCATCAGTAATCTTACGCTGCTTGGAAACCGTTTTGTATGTAGCTTCAATCGGCACACGACGCTCTTGAGCAGGACGAACCAGTTTACGGACACGAACTGTGTCATATTGTGCCGGGATTGGCACAGTGCGAGTGGTTGCAGGCTGATCGATCACACGACGTGTAACCGTTCTTGTTTTTGCAGGAATAAAAACTTCATCAGTTCTTGCAGGTTCTTTAAGTTCTTTGCGAACTACCGTGCGATACTCAGCAGGCACCTCTACAAGACACATGATCTCTCCAGTAGCTTCATTAACCTTGGTGATTGGGCCTGTGCCTTTTTTCCAAGTTGTATAAGCTTCACGTACAAGGATTTTTTCTGAGACATTTTCATATCTGGCAGGGACAGTTTTCAACTCTGTCCGAGCAGGTTCAACTTCAACAGTCTGCGTTTCATTCTTGTAAGTAGCAGGAATAACTTCGATCCGTTCAGAAGCCTCGCGCGTCAAAACGCTTTGTTGTTCCCAAGTGTACTCTGCTGGAATAATTTCCACACGATCACTTCCTTCACGATCCAATACACGTTCAGTGGTTGTTTCATATTTCCCAGGAATTAGGACTCGTGCATAACACTCGCCTTTTTTCGCATTTGGCGGGAGGTCAGCAGCATTACCGCTACCAGATCCACCAGAATTTGAAGTGCGGGCCAATTGCTCATTACGTTGGCGTAAATTTACGTTTTCACGCTCAAGACGGCGCAGACGCTCCAGTTCATCCTGAGAGATAGTAGCATCTTGAGCTGCTACTGCATAAGCACTGGACGCGTTAACAATTGATCCATTCGTATTTGAACCATTATAAGCTGCGTTACTCAGCCTGGCTGGAACATTACGTGATCGGTCAGTATAACCTTGATTAGTCGAAATGCCGCTACCGACATTGGTAATCGCGCTATTACTTGATACCTTTGCACCATGTGTAACCACTGGAACGGAGGCTGCACGTGCATTATCTTCAGCATTTGCATATCCGTCACTTGCGCATCCTGATAACAATGCTGTCACGCATACTGTCATCAAACCAAATTTCATATTCATATTATTAGACTCCTGTCCCCGTGAAACCTACCGTCACCTGACGGCCTTATGTGTTA
>CAZGVP010000245.1:0-4769 GCA_964529135.1 uncultured Caulobacterales bacterium
TTTTTTCAGTTTCATTTACTGCTATCAACAGAAAATATTTTGATATTTTTTCTATGTCACGTAACGTAGCATTCCGTACCCCACAATATGCAGGCATCATTATTTTAACATTTCCAAAATCAACTTCTTGATGCGCATTTTGGAATTTTTCGAATATTATATCAGCATACACCGACGAAACATTTTTCCTGACACCTCCACCCAACTCAGGGAAGGTAAAGGAATAATCAAAAAATTTATGTAGGTATTGGTTCGCGTCAGTCTCAGCCCCATAGCTAGACCGCACAGAAGCTTCAAGCTGTCGTATATTTGCGCCAAAAACAAAATGAACGCCTTCTGTTGCATATACATGTTTAATACATTCCAGAACCTCGATTGCATAGCTAGGCCGGCATCTATCCAACTCATCAATCATAATTACTATAGGCTTGCCGTTTTGTGTATTCACGAGAGCACTCAGTGCTTTTTGCAATTCATTTCTCTGACTTGTCTTTCTAGTGCTCTCTCGAAAACTTTCTTCTAATACTTTTGTGAATATATCACCCGTAGCCGCAGTTAATTCAGTTTTTATATCAGTTAGAATTTGCGATGAATTAGGGCCAATTACTTGGTGCACCAACGCTGCGCCAGCCACATTTACCAATGAATTACCAATGCCTTTCGCGACCGAAATTGCACTATCTTTAAAAGCCTTAAGTTGTTCACTTGAAGCTTCGCATTTCTGGAATTCATTATAGATACAAGCCGCAATATCAAGAAATGGATCGTTAGAATAATCAGATGCAAAAGCATCGAATTCAATAACCTTTACTTTTTTAAAAGTGCGTAATTTTCCTGCCCATTGCTTTAAAAAAACAGTTTTACCACCTCCCCAAGGCGCATCAATTAATATTGCATGAGAGTTTAATGTCGAAAGCAATAGGGAGCTTACAGAATCTGCAAGCCGCTCCCTATAAAAAATGTCATTATCACCAAACCCCTCTAGAGGATCAACTTCTAACTGAAATAAAGGAAGAGGTATTTTACTCACTGACAAGCAAGACACTCATCATAATCAGTTTTTGCGGCCGCTGCCATCATTGCTTCTGCGCCTTGGGGTTCATCGTTGGCGGGTTTTTCTTCGCCGCCGGCATAAGACGCACGCTGAACAGATTTTGACCGGCAGTAATAAAGGCTCTTCACGCCTTTTTCCCACGCGGTCCAGTGAAGCATGTGGAGGTCCCATTTGTCGATATCGCCCGGCAGGAAGACATTGACGGATTGTCCCTGACAAATAAAGGGCGCGCGATCTGCTGCCAGATCAATAACCCAACGCTGATCAATTTCAAAGGCGGTTTTGAAAATGTCTTTTTCATCATCGCTCAGGCACTCAAGATGAAGGACAGAGCCTTCATTTTCCAGAATGCTGGCCCAGACATCATCCGTGTTCTCCCCTTTTTCTTCCAGCAATTTTTCCAACGCCTGATTTCTCACGGTGAAAGAGCCGGACAATGTTTTATGGGTGTAAACATTTGCCGGGATCGGCTCGATGCAGGGGCTTGCGCCACCGCAAATGATCGAGATTGAAGCTGTAGGGGCAATGGCCATTTTGTGGCTGAAACGTTGTTTGATGCCACGCTCTTGGGCGTCGGGGCAGGCACCGCGCTCTTCTGCCAGTTTGACGGAAGCCGCATCCGCGCCCATGCGAATATGTTTGAACAGGCGCATATTCCAGCTTTTGGCCATCGCGCTTTCAAACGGAACCGACATGGATTGCATAAAAGAATGGAAACCCATCAGACCAAGACCAACAGAGCGCTCACGCATGGCAGAATATTTTGCCCGCGCCATTTGGTCCGGGGCTTCATCGATAAATTCCTGCAACACATTATCAAGGAAGCGCATAATGTCTTCAATAAAACGCGGCTCTTCTTTCCACTCATTATATTTTTCGGCGTTCACAGAAGAAAGGCAGCACACTGCCGTGCGTTCCTCGCCCAAATGATCCTTACCGGTATGAAGCATGATCTCTGAACACAGGTTCGAGGTTGAAACTTTCAAGCCAAGGTCACGCTGGTGTTTGGCCAATTGACGGTTCACCGTGTCGGAGAACACAAGATAAGGCTCGCCAGTTTGCAGGCGAATTTCCAGAATTTTCTGCCATAACTCACGGGCATTCACCGTACGCAGAACTTCATCATCCTTAGGGCTACGCAAACCAAACTCGGTTCCGTCCATCACCGCTTGCATAAATTCATCAGTGATATTCAGACCATGGTGTAAATTGAGAGACTTACGGTTAAAGTCACCGGATGGTTTACGAATTTCAAGGAATTCTTCAATTTCCGGGTGGTGAACATCAAGATAGCAAGCCGCAGAGCCACGACGCAACGACCCCTGGGAGATCGCCAGTGTTAGCGAATCCATCACGCGGATAAACGGGATAATCCCCGATGTGGCGCCAGCGCCTTTGACCTTTTCACCAATAGAGCGCACACCGCCCCAATAGGTGCCGATGCCGCCGCCACTGGAGGCCAATGCTACATTCTCATTCCAGGTGCCAACAATACCGTCAAGGGAATCAGAGACGCCATTCAAAAAACAAGAGATTGGCAACCCACGCGCCGCGCCGCCATTAGACAGGATCGGTGTCGCCGGCATAAACCAAAGCCTGGAGACATAATCATATATCCGCTGGGCATGATCTGCATCATCAGCATAGGTGCGTGCGACCCGGGCGAACATGTCCTGAAAACTCTCGCCTTCCAAAAGATAGCGGTCTTCCATTGTTGTTTTACCAAACGCAGTCAGCAACGCATCCCGCGAGCGATCCAATACAATCTCACGCACAACTTTAAGTGCAGGCTTTTCACCCGTTTTTACAGGGTCAACGGGCTGAGCAACCGTTTCCATGACGTTCACTTCACTCGCTTCTTCAATCTTTTGCGCCGCATCCACTAACGTCATCTCTGCTATTCCCTCGCTTGGTCTTGTTGCCATTTCACGCACTTATCTACACTCATCAATACGCCACTGGTGATCAGACATTTTTCCACGAAAAAAGCGCAGTTTTCCTATTGCCGGGATGCACAAAAATGCTCACCGGCGTGTCGCTTGCGCTATCACTTCGCCATGATTTTAATTGTATTCCGTGAAGCGTCGAACCACCCTGATCAAGCCATCCGACACAACATATAGTGATGGACCCCGGCCTGAACGTCAATATGAAGTTATGACCAGATTGTCATTTTTTTGTTAACATGATCTTAACAGGGCGCACTTTGTGCGCATAAAAGGTTAAAGCCCTCAAGGCAAAAATCTGAATTTGCGCCATCGTTTCGGGGGCGGTTTGCCCTGAAAATAAACCTGTTGAGTGGGGAAAATTTTTATGATTTTTTTCGAAGCGAAGAAGAAACTGGCTTATCTGCCCGATCCACAGAAAAGGGTTTTGGAGTCGCCTGGAAGCCAGGATCGACGAATCGCGCTTTTGTATCGCGGTGACGCCAGGCAAGATCCCCATCTTTGGACGCCAGATGTTGTGCGCTTTGGGGGGGGGCATTTTGGGAGCCCGGCCGGTGTGCCTGAGGTGTCTGGAGCGCTAACGAGCTATCATCGCGGCGGGCCCGGTGGGCCGTAGCGCGCAATGCATCAAGGCGCGAGCGAAACGCACCCATGCTTTCTTCCACACGGCGAATCACTTCACCAAATCTTGGCGCATCATCGGCGGTATAGGCACTGCGCAATGAATCCAGTGCATCTTCCATGGCCCGGCGACGCACCCCGCCAACCCCCGGCATGATCATATCCGTGATCAATCCTGCAATAACATAGAGTAACCCACCAAAGAACAGCGTTGCGAAAAACCCGGGATACTGAAAAATATCCGGAATGATGGCCGCAGGCGCACCAACGCCAGGCTTTGCGCCAAGAACCCCCATAATCATCGGCACAAGAATACCCGTCATGAGCCCTATAAAGAAAACCGCCACCAGAGGCGGGGCCTTGCCGCTACCACCTTTTAAAAATCGACCCAATTCGTCCAGCGCCTCACTGCGCGATTCAGCATGAAGAAACTTTAACCGACGAAAGAAAATTTGCGCCTCTAATGCTGTAATATGAGCCAGTGACAAGCTTTCAGCAGCAGTTCCGGGGTCTTGTTCACGGTTCACATCCACAAGAAGTTTCGACAATTTGTCATCAAATTCACGCGCCACCCCGGCAATATGTAATCCTAAGTTCTCTGCAGACTGACGAATACGCCGATTAGTACCCGTAGATTGTTGCACATAAATGGCCGCAATAATCGCAAACAGGCATGCCGGCGCTGCAGCAATTAAAAACAAACGCGCAAGCCCGGCGGCATCCGCTGCTGGAAGGGCCGTGAATGCTGACCCTGTAGATCCACCCGATCCAAACATCAACGCCAGGGCAACAAACAACCAGACTACGCCGATCACCAATCGCAAACCCTGTGCTGCTAACCGCGATTCACCGGCAAGCCGGCCAGCGATGGCGCCGCGCAAGGCGCTGATACCCTGATTTAAATGGGAATGATGTTTTTCAATAGCCTGCGCGCTGAATATCAACCGCGTGCCCAATTCAGATGTGGCCGTATCTGCCAGCTGGTCGCTTTGGTCAATGGGGGAATCAATAAGTGGGTCAATACGTGGAAAAGCTCTGGACAAATCGCTGGTGTTGGTATTGAGCGATGCCGTTGTGTCAGCGGATGGCGTTTCCCCCAGCGGTTGTGGTTCACTCTTGTCACGCCTTATCAATTTGTGAAGCATTGT
>CAZGVP010000246.1:0-4750 GCA_964529135.1 uncultured Caulobacterales bacterium
AGTGGTTAGCAAAATGTTTTTTTGATTATATGGCCGCCTGACCATCAAGATCGCGGTTTCGCTGCTGCCAGGCACGGATGATTGCATTGGCTACAGTCGCGAGTGGGATCGCAAAAAACACACCCCAAAATCCCCACAAGCCGCCGAATACAAGCACTGCGATTATAATTGCATTGGGATGTAGATTGACCACCTCGGAAAACAACAAAGGCACCAAAAGGTTGCCATCAAGCGCCTGTAAGACAAGGTAAGAAAATACCGCAATCGCCATTTCACTTCCAAGGCCCCATTGGAAATAGGCTACAAGTGCAACCGGTATGGTGACCGCTGCGGCGCCGATATAGGGGATGATTACGCTGAGGCCTGTCGCCACTGCAAGCAGTGTTGCGTAACGGAGGCCTAGGAGTTGGTATGTGATGAATGCCGCCAAGCCAACAATGATGATTTCATAGACCTTACCGCGCGCATAATCACCAGCGCGCTGGGTTACTTCGCGCCAAACGTCCTCTAGGAGAGGTTTATCATGCGGCAGGAAGCCCCCAACCCATGAGAGAAGCGCTTCCTTATCCTTCAGGAAGAAAAACACCATCATGGGAACAAGAACTGCGTAAATCACAAAAGTGATCGCTCCTGTAACCCCAGTTAGAGAATATTGAAGAATTCTTGGTCCAAGATTCGCTATTTCATTGCCTAGGCCTGTAAGCCACTCCTGCACCTGCGCTTCGGAGATAAAGTCAGGGAACTGCTGCTGTAATTTAATAAGCTCGTTCTGAAGGCCAACAACCATGGTCGGCGTATCATTGATAAAACCGGTTATCTGCGAAAATAAGGGCGGCACCACGGCCAAAAGGACTATGATGCTCAATAACAGGAATCCCGCATAAACCGAAATCAACGCGATCAGGGGCCGGACTCCCTTGCGTTTCAACCATTCAATGGGGCCATCAAGCAGGAAGGCGATCACAATAGCGGCAATGGCAGGTGCCAGCATTTGGCCAAAGAGACTGAGTGCGACAATTGCTGCCAGTACAACGAGAATCAGCAGCACAACCTGCGCGTCCGAAAAGGTTTTCGTGAACCATTTGCTGATCATGTTCATAAAGTCGACCCTTGGGGTATTTTCCTGGTGGCTTATCTGGCGGGAAACTATCCGCAAAGCAGTTATCATCCAAGACAATAATCATATGTGACCATCACATATCTAAAATTCAAGATATGGTTTAATTTTGCCCGAAATTAGACCTTTGGGCTACTCCCGGACTTTAACTATGCGGAACTGGCGCCGCCATCGACAACCAGATTGGTTCCTGTCATGTAGGGTGCGTCATCGCTCGCGAGATAGAGAACCGTTTTTGCGACATCGTCTGGTGATGCCGGGCCCGTTTTAGGTACACCGCCCGCAAACTTTGTCATGTCGCCACCGATATCCTCGAGCGCACGCTCATACATAGGGGTTAGCATTGGCCCGGGCGAGATTGAATTGATCCGAATGCCCTGGTCTGCATAATCAAGCGCTGCGCTTTTGGTAAGCCCGACAACGGCATGTTTGCTCATGCCATAAGCAGTCATCCATTCTGCCCCAGATTTAGATAATATGGAGGATGTGTTGATGATTGCGCCGTTGCCCTGTTCTAGCATATGAGCAATCTCATGCCGCATGGCGTGCCAGATACCCATCACATTCGTCTGCCAGACATCCTCTACTTTCGCCAGATCAAGGTCTGCAAACCTTGCAGACGCGTGACTTATGCCCGCATTATTGAATGCGATGTCAATCGAGCCTGCGGCGTCTGCAACGGTGCCGACAAAATTTTTCACAGCAGCATCTTCCCGGACGTCACATTGATAGTAGCGGGCTCTGCCACCATCGGACTGGATGTCATTCTTGACCCGCTCGCCTTCACTATCAATCAGGCCGCAAAAGCTCACGTTTGCGCCCTCAAGTGCAAAGGCTTTCGCCGTTGCCTCGCCAAGCCCAGAGGTGCCGCCGGTAATGAGAACCGATTTATTTAAAAATCGCATAAAGGATCGCTTTGTCTTTAATTAGAGAGCTAGGCCCTAAAGACTTAAAGCCATGGGTGCAAGAAAAAATCTTTAGTGTGAATGCTGATGATTGTGCAAGGAGCGCGGCATGAGAGGCTTGAAGAATGCTCGTGCACCCATCCGCACCAGAACGATGATGAGAACAAGGCTCCAAAGTCCCAACAGGAAGACACCATTTTCTGGTAAGGGAATAATATCGGGATCCAAAACCATCAATACTGACGTTGAAACCAAAACCAACAGCGACCAGGGTGTCACCTTTTCCAGCCCAATTACGGCATCCTCCCAACCAGTTCCGCGTGCACGCGCAAGCGCCGCCCCAGTAGCAAGCATGAGCAATAGGAACGGTGCCAATAGTTTGCCGACAGCAAACAAGATATCGATGGCATAATGGCTATGCAGATCGTCGAGGCTACCGACAGGCCCCGGTGTGTGGTGGAAATAATGTGCCGAGATCAAAGCAATAATGAAAATAACACCAAGCGCTGTTCCTATGCGTTGAGATATAATCGTGTCGGGCTCAGGATGCGTTAAATCATGCTGCGCAATCGGATGCAGAACGACATGCAACAAGGACCCGGCGGCAAATGCTTGCCAGTAACCCGTAAGCGGCACCTCATAAAACTCGCCAGCGAAGAGTGCAAAGAAATAGCCGATGAATGTCATAACCCCGAGGCCGGCCAGAACGGCAAAACCACCAGCCGTACTGAGAACAGGACGCAGCAGCCACCAAACAGAGACTGCAACACCGAACCTGTGGAGAAGTATACCCGCAGCGACAAAATAGGCGCTGTCACTGTTCCCCGCGAACGCAAGAATAGCACCGTCGCTTGCGGCATGAATTATAAGCGCAAAGGATGCGATCGCGAGGATGATCCGGTGAGTCATCTCTTCCATACGGTGGAATATCAATTCAGCAATCCAAGGCAATGTGAAGCCGAGAATAGCAACAACAAGTTCAACCAAGCCGCCATGGGCGACTGCCTCCGGCAACAAGGTAATCGCAATCAGGCCAAGGATAACAATAAGCACAAAACCGTCGAATCCACCGCGTAAAACGGGTACACGCCCGACCAGTCTCGCGAGCAAGGGGGCCGCAAGCAGTATCAATACCGACAATATAAGCGTTATTTCCATGACGCTCCTGATACGTGGATCAACTGTATTTGTACAGTTATAATATCACAATATGGGCGTTTTTGCTAAATCTTCAATTGTGCCTTCGGATTATATCTTTTTGGATACCTGACAGGCTTTAAAGATACGCGCCCGCGAGGGTAGTTGGCTCTGCGCCTGTACCAAGCTTGAAACGTGTGATACCCGCAAGGTCGGCTGTGTTAACGCCGCCGAGATCCATGAAGTCAATGCCGCGCGTTTTAAGAGCCTGCATCGCCTCCCAAAGTACACGGTTTTGTGCATTGAAGGATCGGCCTTTTTCGCCAGTCCAACCGATATGATAGGTCGCCGCATTACCGTGAATAAGGAAGAGTGCCCCGGCAATCCGTTCTTTGGATGCGATAGCTGAAACGCTCAAAACGCGCTCAATTGGATCATCACTTGTCGCAACATAGTCTGGCACGAGACCGAGAGGTGTTGCCTGATAGCGCTGCGAGCTTCGTTGTTCGCTCTCGCGTTCCAAAAGCCAGCTATATTGATGCGGCTTTCGACCCCCAAATGAGATATCAATTTTCTCACCTTCGGCTTTCTTGAGTTGATTACGCCATTTGGATTTTAACGTCTGTCTGAGTGTTTCCTCATCTGGTCGCAAGTCTATCCATGCTGTTGAGAAACCAGACATAACCTGGCGCAAACCCATGTGTTTTAGCTCTGAAGCTTTGGGGTCTGTCTGATCGAACTCTGGCAGCAGAGCCATGAAACGCCATCGGTATTTGGGGTATTGGCTTTTCAATAACCTATAGAAGGCTAATCGATTATCTTTGGTGTCATGGTGCTTAACCCATATAGGACCACGTAAGATTACGTTGAAGCGTATCAATCCAAACAGCTTACGTTTCAGGCCGAGTGCGATCCCAATGAGGTTACCGGCGTCATCTTTAATGCTGATCTGAAAAGCCGACCCACCGCTCGCCTCGATCGCATACCCATATGCCCAAAATTGCTGCAGCGGCACAGGCACATCCGGGTCAAGGCTTGTCCAATCTTTTGGAAAAATATCTGATAAAACCAGTTTCAAACGATGCCCGCTGCTTTTCCGTTTCAATTCACTGGAAAATTGATAGCATGGTCAGGTGATAAAGAAACGACAAAAACCGGAAACTGTTATGGGGCACAAGATTGCCCCGCCGCGGCTTAGGTTATGGGCCTATCTATATGGCTTATTTTATTTGGCGCTGCCGTTTCTTTGCATCTTGTTGGCGCTTGATATCGCCTTTTACTTCTTTTTCCGTGAGGTTCTGGACGCTTGTTATGGGGTCATGTGCCTTCTGGAATGATCCAAAAGGCACTATTTTTACCAAGTTACTTAACGGCGATCAGCTCAACATCGAAAACAAGTGTTGCATAAGGCGGGATCGAACCACCGGTGCCGCGAGGACCATAGGCGATATCGTGCGGCAGTGTGATCTGCCATTTGTCGCCCTCTTTCATCAGTTGAAGCGCTTCTGTCCAACCGGCGATGACGCCTGTTACAGGAAACTCGATCGTTTCACCACGGCGATAGCTGCTATCAAAAATCTCGCCGTCAATT
>CAZGVP010000247.1:0-4745 GCA_964529135.1 uncultured Caulobacterales bacterium
ATCCATAACTAGCAGGCTCGGTTTCATGTATGACGAGAACCGCTGCGGCGCCCTGCCGGGCGGCTTCTTCGTACTTATAAGTCCAGCGCCCATAGTAGGTCATCGCGTTCCCTTTGAAGAGGGCTTCGTCCTTGGTAGCAAACCCTGGGTCGTTGACAAGCATGACAACGGTTTTCCCTTTTACATCTAGGCCTGAATAATCATTCCAACCATATTCAGGAGCGTTTACTCCATACCCTACAAAGACAAGTTCACTATTTTCGACAGAAACCTTCTTGTCTAAGCGTTTCGTCCAGAAAACTGCATTCTCCGTCGTGTTTCCATCTAGTACTTCTTCGCTGTTTTGTTGGATTGTCATGGTAGAGCTATTAAGAACAGTTGCGGCCGTTAGTTCTACAGCTTGAAAGAAGGTTCCGTTTTCGCCCATAGGTGAAAGCCCTGCCGCCGCCATTTCATCGGCAATATATTGAGAGGCAGCTTTTCCGCCAGGCGTAGATGGCGCGCGGCCTTGAAACTCGTCGCTGGCAAGTCGTTCAATGCGACGGCTAAGATCGGCGGCGGATGATTTGGCGTCTGGATTTCCCGTGCTTGGCGCTGGGGCATTTGCGGAACATGCAAAGAGAAAAGCGGATGAAATAAGGGCAGTCGACGCAAGTTTGAAACGGGTAAAATTGGTCATGAATGTCTCCAATATATCTGATTTACTGCATCCTATTCATAATTGGATATTGCAATGGTGCAATCGCTACTGTCTATGCAACTCGTATGAATAGCATATTTGAAGGTTATTGATCATGCGAAAAGGTATAGTCCTTTCTACAATGTTAGCGATTTCAGCGTGCTCTCCTGCCGCTGAACCGCCCGTGTCATCAACGCAGCCGGTCGTGGAAATTTCAAAAAAAGTAGATACGTCTTCCCACCCCCTTATTCCCAACGCTAGACGGCTGATGGAGACTGCCCTATCTGGAACTGAAGGGTATGACATCACAGAAAGCCTCACAACTGAGGTTGGGCAACGTCTTGCAGGAACTGAGGCTGAAGCGCGGGCTCGGGTATGGGCCGTCAATAAATTCAAAGAAATCGGATTGGAAAATGTTCGCATTGAAAAATTTACGATACCTGGTTGGGAGCGAGGGGAAGAAACAGCCTCGATAATTTCACCATTTCCTCAGGACATGGTTATTACTTCCCTTGGCTATTCTGTTGCGACCCCGGTCAATGGCGTGGAAGCCGAAGTTGTGTTTTTTTCTGAACTTGATGCTCTGAAAGCGACGACTCAAGACTTAACAGGAAAGATCGCCTTCATTTCGGGCCTGATGGGGAAAGCACCAGATGGCGCCGGCTATGGACCAGCGGGCATGAAACGTCGCATCGGCGCATCCGAAGCCGCTAAGCATGGAGCAGAAGCGGTTCTAATTCGTTCCGTTGGCACCAGCTCTCACAGGTTTCCGCATACGGGCGGCATGCGGTACGCACCAGACTTCCCGAAAATCCCAATAGCGGCACTCTCTGGTCCTGATGCTGATCAGTTAGAGCGAATTTTTGAGCGCGGCGAAAAAGTTACCGTGAAAATGAACTTATCGCCTGTGAATACGGGTGAGCGCCCATCAGGGAATGTTATTGGTGAAATTGTAGGGACGGAATTTCCTGATGAAATTATTCTCATTAGCGGTCATCTCGACAGCTGGGATCTAGGTACAGGTGCCATTGATGATGGTGCAGGGATTGGGATCTCGGCTGGCGCAGCAAAAGTTATTATAGATTCCGGTTTGAAACCCAAACGCACGATCCGGGTGGTGGCCTATGGTGCCGAAGAGGTCGGTCTTCTGGGCGGGTTCGAATATCGTGATAAATATAAGGATAAGCTATCTAAACATATGATGGCCACCGAGTCTGATTTTGGATCCGTTGCACCTTATGAAGTGCATTATAACTGGAAAGAGGGGCGCGAAGATATGCAGGCTCTAGCTGATCTTTTGGGTCTGCCCCTCTTTAAAAAAGATACAAGCGGTGGTCCCGATATCGGCCCGATCAAGCGCGAGGGCGTTCCTGCCATGCGCCTTCAGCAAGATGGCACGGATTATTTCGATCTGCATCATACACCTGATGATACTTTCGATAAAATTGACGCCGAGGATATGGCTAAAAATACGGCCGCTTTCGCCGCGATGGCGTGGATAACGGCTAATTCCGATTCAAATTATAGAGACCCGAAGGAAAATTAAATGTCACTCCCACCTATTCTTCAAAATTTACCGTTACCGGTTATCGGTTCGCCAATGTTCATTGTGTCTGGCCCAGAGTTGGTTATTGCACAATGCAAGGCGGGTATCGTCGGTACATTCCCTTCCTTGAATGCGCGTCCGTCTGGGACCCTTGAAAAATGGATCGTTCGCATAAAGCTCGAATTAGAGGAATATCAGAAAGCAAATCCAGACAAGAAGGTTGCGCCATTTGGTGTGAATCAAATTTGCCATCCTTCTAACAATCGGTTGCAAGAAGATATGGAAGTTTGCGTCAAGCACGAGGTGCCTATTATTATTACCTCTCTGCAAGCCAACCAAATGGTATATGATGCGACGCATTCATATGGAGGTATCATTTTGCATGATGTCACAAATATTAGGCATTCAAAAAAGGCTCTATCAATGGGCGCGGACGGTTTAATTGCCGTTTGTTCAGGGGCGGGCGGTCATGCAGGACGACTTTCTCCTTTTGCGCTTATTCCCGAAATTCGTCAATTTTTTGATGGTCCTCTTTTGCTTTCTGGATCAATTGCGACCGGCGGCGCGATTGCGGCTTCCTTGGCGATGGGCGCTGATATGGCCTATATTGGAACTCGATTTATTGCGACAGCTGAGGCGAATGCTGAAGATGGTTACAAGAACGAGATTATTGAGAGTTCAGGTGAGGATATTATTTACTCTTCTTTGTTCACGGGGGTTCATGGAAATTACCTCAAAGGTTCGATTGAGAAAGCTGGGTTAGACCCTAACAATCTTCCTGAGGCTGATAAGTCGACTATGAACTTTGGGTCTGGCGGGAATACGGATGCGAAAGCCTGGAAAGATATTTGGGGAGCAGGACAAGGTGTGGGTTCTGTTCATGCGTCTCCACCCGTTGCAGAAGTTGTTGCAGAATTAAAAACCGAGTTTGATGCAGCTTGTAAAATATTAGCAACGAATATTAGCTGAACGGAACTTGAACAGCGCCTTTCAAAAAGGCTCAATATTTAATTAAGTGTAGTGCTAGCATTGCATGCGTTGAATGAATGGCCTAGAGACTATCCCGCGAGTTTCGATTCTTGGTTGAGACAGCAGAAGTTTTAGGGAGGTACCAATGGCTTCAAAGTGGATAGGTGCGGGGCTAATATTAGCTTTAGCGTCACTCATCCTTGGCTGGTTTTTCGGAATGCCGAAAATCGAGTCTATGGAAAATGATATCAGGAACGCGCTTGATAGTAAGGGCTACCAGAATATTCAGGTCGATATGAGCGGTAATGTTGCGACCCTTTCGGGAAATGCAGCAAGCGAGGCAGCAAAGTCAGACGCTCTCGCAATCGCTGAAAATACGGAATGTTCAGCCTGTAAGAAAAAGAAGCGTTGGCATGAGGTTGAGGATGAGATGACGTTCCAAAGTCTTCCTGTTCAAAGCCCATATACATTTAACGCGGTTAAAAGAGCGGACGGAACGGTTACTGTTTCGGGTTACGTTCCATCTGAATCCGCCAAAGCGGATGTTCTGCTTAAGGCCAACAGAATTTTCAACACGAAGGTGATCGATAGAAAAATCGTTGTCGCCTCTGGAGCTCCAGACGAAAAGTTTTTAGGCGTAACTGAAAGTTACATGAAGGACCTAGCTAAGTTAGATAAAGGTAGTTTCTCTCAAGAAAATTATAATGGCCTCCTAAAGGGCAGCGCGTCCGATGCTAGTGTCAGAGATGCGATCAACAATGCAGGGCAACGACTGCCAGGGAAATATGGCTCGGGTTTCAGGGCTAACATTTCTGTGCCTAAACCGGCAGCACCAGCAATTGACTCTGCTTCAGAGTGTCAAACACTGTTTGAAGAAGTTAAAGGCGATAAGCGAATTTTGTTCGAAACGAATGCGGCGAATATTCAAGGTGCCGAAAGTTTCGATCTCTTGAACGAAATTGCCGCCGCCGCAAATCGCTGCTCGTCATTTAATATCACTATCGGTGGGCACACAGATAGCATTGGTAACGAAGCATATAATCAAAGCCTGTCCGAAGCACGCGCTGCGACTGTTAAGAATTATCTTGCGGAGCAGCAGGTCGAAGCGGACCGGATGACGGCGAAGGGGTTTGGAGAAAACAGCCCTCGAGCAACTAACGCAACAGCAGCAGGCCGTGCGCAAAACAGACGCATTACCTTTACTGTGACTCAGGCACAATAGGAGTATCCCAATGTCCAATATAATCGCATTTATTCTATGTTTCTTGCTCATCCCACTCTTGCTGCTTGGTCTGCTGGGCCTACTGCTGGGTTGGTTGTTTTTCCGCGGTAAAAAGGTTGATGGCGACCTTTCCGTCGAGGGAGAAGGTGCTCTTCGTGCTGAGGCGGATAGCCTTCGTGCTCGCGTTCAGGAATTAGAAGGCCGCGTTTCAACACGCGATACTGAAATAACTGGGCTCAAAGGAAAGCTAGCAGCCGCAGGAGCAGGCGCTGCGGCGGCAACCGCCGCTGCGGTCGCAACTTCTGCCTCCAAGAGTGAAACTTCTGAGG
>CAZGVP010000248.1:0-4742 GCA_964529135.1 uncultured Caulobacterales bacterium
AAACGAACATCCGATCATATCTTTTTTCGCACCATCAGCGCCCGTCACTGTCCAGTCATGAGGTTCGCAATGAATGCGTGAACCAAGTTCGCGTGCACGCGCGACAGCTGCTTTCGCATCATCAGAGGCAACTACAAAAATAGGTGTCCCAAATTTAATCTCCGTTGGTAATGTTGCCGGCGCATCTTGCTTTGGATCAAGCCATTCAAGAAGACCGATCATCCCGATTACATCATGACCGCCCTTCATAATCACTAGCCGTGTCTGATCACCCTTTTTACCTGCCGCCAGTTGGTTACCTGATAAGGTGAAAGGCGTATCCATCCAGCGCGACATACCAAAAACTGTTTCATACCAATTGGCCGCCTTTTCAGCGTCGCGCACCATCATTGTTGTTCGCTTGATTGTGTTTTCCATTAGCTGATAAAACCCTAACTGTTTATATTTTATAGTATATTTCTATTTATGATGATAATTTTGATAACCCACAGGCTCGCACTTAAATGATATAACAATTGTGCCCGAGCTTCATGGTTTTAGCAAGGCCTACTCAGAACATCACCGGTCATTATGCTTCAGCGCGGGCGTGCAGGCTTGCGCTGCTGGCGATAACTTTCATAGGTGCTTGCGCGCCCCTCCCAGGGGCTCCCCTCATCAAAATATGTAGGCCAGTTTTTTTCGATGTAGTCGCACATCATTGCTGGCACTTCATCAACAGATCGCAACTTTGCCCCAACACCGCGCCACTGCACAAAGCCTGGCACCCCATCCATCAGCAACCATGGTTCCCAGGACAAGAAAGAAGACCAGAAAAAACTATGATCAGCCTGCTTGACATGTTCATCAGTTAACTGCTCATTCGATGCGGTGTAGGTTGTCTCCGAGCCAAAATATAAAGTCTCACCTGCAGACTCTCTTGGCCAGTCGGCAGGAGGGAAAGGTGATGGAAACTCTCCACTTGAACGCTCATTGAACCAAGTCTGATTACCCAACCTAGACCAAGCGCCTTGAGTGACATGATCAGCCTGCTCACCATAGATTGTTTCACCGCCGCCATAACGATAATGAAAAGGCGCAACACTTTCCCCGCTCAGCGGATTCACCACACTTTCTATGGGCTCGCGTGTTTCCAGATCACAGAAATAACCAATATCAAAGCTGGTTTGACTAAAACGCCCTCCATCAACCGGGCGCCAGTCGGACCGCGCCAATCCTTCAAACCCACAAATCGGTTTCGGCACGGCATTCGGGGCAACACCCCACAACGTGCCTCCAAATGAGAGATAAATTACAGATTGAGCCAAACTTCCTATAAGCTTAATCTTGGTTTTCAGCCGCTCAGAAGGGGATGAAAATACTAGCGGCGGTCTCACACTATTTGCAGAGGCACAGCTGCTTAGGCCAGTAAACATCCCTGCACTCAGCGCGCCCGCTTTCAGAAGATCACGCCTGTTGACCTGATGCGCCAGTCCATTGAGCATAACAATTTTATCTCTGTTACAGTCCGCCCTATTGCGGTCATGATATATTGACGGTAGTTGAAGCATAGGTCAAAAGATATATCATTTAAAACTATGCCGGGAGCGCCATCATGGACCTTAAATTTGAAACAACTATGGCATGTCCGGGAAAGACAGCCCGCGAAATTTATGAAGAGGTCAAAGCCAATCCAGCACGCACGCGGTTTGGATTTGGTGAAAAAATGGCAATCGTTAATGTTGATGTACAACAAGCCTATACGCGCCCGGACCTATTTCCTAAAACATCCTATATAACTCATCCAAACCAGATTGGATTTATCAATGATATTTCCAACTTAGCGCGCCAGAAAAACATGCCGGTTATATGGACGCAAGTCGCCTACAAGAAAGATGGTGGCGATGCAGGCATCTGGGGTACACGCACCGATACACCAGACAGCCTACAAAATATCAAATATGATTCTGAACGTCACAAGATAGACCCCCGCTGCCAAATCGATCACGATGTCGATCTTGTTTACACCAAACGTATGCCAAGTGCATTTTTTGAAAGCCAACTACAAAGCTACCTTGTTTGGCATAAAGTTGACACGCTGGTGATTACTGGCGGATCAACGTCAGGCTGCATCCGCGCCACAGCCGTTGAAAGCCTTTCACGTGGGTACCGCACCATCGTTCCCGAAGAATGCACAGCAGATAAACATGAAAGCTATCACTTCGCGAATCTCACAGATTTACAGTTAAAATATGCTGACGTCGTCGAAGTACGTGAAATCATCAACTGGCTGGAGGCTCGTTAATGCAATCTGATCCCAATTTGTATGATTATTGGCCGTACAAAGATCGCCCTAAAATTGAATGGCCAGGCGGCAAAAAGCTAGCGTTCTGGATTGCACCTAACATTGAATTTTATGAATTTAATCCACCAGTAAATCCTTCGCGCGCCGGTTGGCCCAAACCTACGCCTGATATAGTTGGTTATTCTCAACGTGATTGGGGAAACCGTGTTGGCCATTGGCGGTTAATGGAATTGATGGACAAATACGGCATGCGAGGTTCAGTTTCACTGAACGTTGCCATGTGTCAACATTGCCCGGAAATTATCGAAGCATGCACAGAACGTAACTGGGAGTTTTTCTCTCACGGTATCTATAACACGCGCTACTCCTACAACATGACGGAGGTACAAGAACGCGCCATTATTGAAGACTCTATCAAGACAGTACATGACGCAACAGGTCAGCGAATTCGTGGGTATCTTGCCCCTGCCCTAACACATACGGAACGCACATTTGACCTGATAGCAGAGTACGACTTCTGGTATACATGTGACCTTTTTCAAGATGATCAACCGCAGCCAATCAAAACCAAAGCTGGCAAACTTATTTCAATGCCATATTCGTTGGAAGTCAATGATGTAATCACTTATGGCGCAATGGCCATGACACCGGCGCGCTACACAGAAATTCTTATCCGTCACTTTGATCAACTTCTTAAGGAGGGTGAGGAAAGTGGTACAGTCATGTGCATTCCCCTTCATGCTTATCTTGTTGGGCAACCCCATCGCATTCGCCCATTTGAAGAGGCACTAAAACATATTGCATCTCACAAAGACGATATCTGGATTGCCACGGCGGCAGAAATTGCCAGACATTTCCGTGAACACCATTGGGATAAAACCCTCAGGGACATTTCACAAAGAGGATTACAAAAATCGGGCACAGGGTTTAGCCCCAAAGGAACGCACATATGAGCCTCCCCGATAGCTACCTTCAATACCCAACCCGTAAACACGGCAATGATCATACTCTTTACAAGTGGCGTACAATACGCAACCGACCTAAAAAACACTTGTCCAAAAATCATGCCCTGGCAGTAGGCATTGTCGTTCCATTAGAACATTTTATGCTGAACCCATCTGGAAGGCCGTTCAAGCATCCAGGTGCGATGGTCACCCCCTATCCGGATTTGCGCCATTACACGACCCGTGATTATGGAAATCGGATTGGAGCTTTCCGATTATTGAAAGCATTTCAAAAACATTCTACCAAAGTGACTTTTGCAATTAACGCAGCTTTATTAGAGCGCGTAAAGCCTCTTATTGACGCCATCATTTCAGATGGCCACGAGATTGCAGCCCATGGATGGGATACAGATTCAATTCATTGGGGAGAAATTGAACCAGCGCAGGAAAAAGCATACATTCTCAAAACCCGCGAAGCATTTAGCAAGGCACGACTAGAACCTCGCACATGGCTAAGCCCTGCCCGCCAGCAAAGCTTCAACACACCAGAGCTTATAAAAGATGCAGGTTTTGATATCTGCCTGGATTGGGAAATCGATAGCGTACCTTTGGCTATGAATACAAATGCAGGGCCACTATATGCCTTGCCCCTGTCTAATGAACTTGATGACCGACTGCTTCTTCAAACAAAACATCACTCGGAGGCTGAATGGGTTGCACAGATTATCGAAGCCGCCACAATGATGCGTAAAGAAGCAGCACGAATTGGAGCCCAGAGCCTAAACTTTACTATGACGCCTTATATCGCGGGCCTTCCCTTCAGAATCTGGGCAGTAGAGGATGTTTTAGCTGCCCTCAATAATGATAATACGATAAAGCTTGCCACTTCATCTGATATTGTTGACTCATTTAAATAACTCGCACTCCACAACAGTCACGAAAGCACTCATGACCATAACCCCCTTCGAGCGCTATACCGCTCTTGCCCTGCAAACCCGCCTTGACGCAGTCAACCAGGACAGCAACAAGGATGACGCGCATTCACGAATGAAAGCATCTATTAGCCATATCACCGGCCAAATTGCAGCATCAAAAAACTTTCTTGAAGGCTTCAATGGTTATGATTTAAAAATTGTGGTGCTGCCGGAGTATTGGATGACAGGTTTTCCACTTCGAGAAACACGCCAGCAATGGAAAGAAAAAGCCGTTATTGATGTAGATGGCGAATTTTCCGATTTACTTGGTAGCTTGGCTCAAAAATTCAAAATTTATCTATCTTCAAATCATTATGAAAATGACCCATTTTTCCCCAATCTATATTTTCAAGCTAATGTAATCTATGCACCTAATGGTGATGCCATACTACGGTATCGCAGAATGGTCTCTCTCTATACGGCATCACCCTATGACGTGTGGGATGCATATCTTGATGCCTATGGCCAGGATGCAATTTTTCCAGTTGTACAAACAGAAATTGGAACCCTTGGCACTATTGCTTCAGAAGAAATTCTATACCC
>CAZGVP010000249.1:0-4740 GCA_964529135.1 uncultured Caulobacterales bacterium
AAATGACAGCTCATGCTGCCACTACTTTATGGTAGATCGGAATAAGCTCCTTTGGTAAGACTGTTTAGGACCTGGCGGTTTGTAGCCAAGAGACGAGTGCGCCGGTCAAGGAGGTTGACCGTAAAGAAATATGTTCCGCCGGGAATGAAAAGGCGCCGGTAATTCGGCATGCCGCCATCGGGATTTCCGGCGGTGTAGTCGATCATCAGAAAGGCTTCATCTACGGAGCCTGGCAGGCGTACATATCGTCTCAACACGGTATTATTTTGTAGTGTCCATCCTGCGTTATTGGCGGTCTCCAGAATCTCCTGATCACCGGCATGATAAAAATGCAGTTGTTCTCCAGCGAGGCCATGGGATCGTTTGTAGTGCCGTGAGCCATCGGGGTTTTGACATGTATTTTTAAATTCGCCGCAAGTGCCTTAAGTCCCTATAACTGAATAGCGGCTTTATAAAGCTCTATGAAAAAGTGATTGGTCTTGTGGGACTTTGCCCAAAAACTGGCTTTATCTAAGTATATGGTTAATCAACATGTGAGAATTTTATGAAATACGCTAATGGATCTCGGGTTTTGCGACTGTTAATATCCGACATGTTCCATATATATATTTTATAACAATGGGTTAGTACAGTTTTGATTGCCGGTATAAAATCTGCCCTCTGGATGGCTGTGGGAATGGTCGTACTGCCTGTTGGCGTGGCGGCGCAAGATGGCCATGAGGTGCTCTATGAAGGCGTGCCGGCGGGGCTGGAATCCAAGCTCAAAATTATTGCCTCTCTTGAAGATAAAAATCGTCAATACCCAACAACGACTTCTCTCAGGCGAGCTGCGTCGCGCGATTCTGAGGCCTTTGAGACAGCGTTAAAATCGGCCGGATACTATATCGCTTCTGTACGGGTTAAAATTGAACCTGGAACGGATGACGCCAAATCGCAGGTTATTTTTAGTATAAATAGTGGGCCCGCGTTTCAGGCTGTTGAACATCGTATCACCTATGCGCAAGAGCGAACGAGCGAACGTCCACTTGGCTTTTCTGATCTTGATCTGGAAGTGGATAGCAAAGCTGACGGTGCTAGCCTGAAAGCAAACCAGCAGGCATTTCTCTATGCGTTGTGGGAGAATGGTTATCCTGCTGCGCGTATTCTTGATCGATATGCTGAAGCTAATCTTGAAGCCGGTACGGCGGTTGTCAGTTATGAGTTTGATAGTGGTGCAAAGGCATTGTTCGGCGATGCGGTTGTTACCGGGCTTAATCGAACCAGAGAAGATTATATTCGTAAACTGGTGACCTGGAATCAGGGTGAGCTGTATCGGAAATCAGAAATTCTTGCGTTTCGTGATAGCTTAGCTGCTACCGGCTTGTTTAACGCAACAGATGTAGCTCCCGGAACAACGGGGCTGGATGGGGATACACCAATTCTGGTTTCACTGACGGAGCGCAAGCATCGCACGATTGGGGCGGGTATCTCATTTTCAACCAGTGAGGGCCCAGGTGTTCGCGTTTTTTATGAAAACAGAAACCTGTTTAAACGTGCAGAGCGTTTTCGCATAGACCTAGAAGCAAGTCAGATAGAACAGTCAGCACGTTTTTTATTGGAAAAACCATTGGTGGCTTTGCCCGGGGCCCTTTTTTTGCAAGGTAGTTTTGCTAATCAAACAACAGATGCTTTTGATGCACGCACTATTGATTTTGCGGGTGGGGTAGCCAAATTCTGGTTTGACAGGAAGCTTGAAACTCGTGGTGGTCTTGCAGTGGAAACGTCCAGTATCAGCCCTGCTAATGGAGATCCTGATGAACGCACGTTCTTTATCTCGCTACCATTGTCAATTAGTTGGGACAATGAAGATGACCTTCTAAACCCTACAAAAGGGGTGCGAGCGTCTTTGTCGGTGATTCCGTATACCGGTGCGCAAACATTTACACAAATCGAAGCGAATGTAAGTACCCGGGTTGCATTTGGCAAAGAAAAGAAATTCATTACTGCATTCCGTACACGCCTTGGTTCAACATTAGGAAACGATCTTCTGTCGCTTCCCATCAATAAGAGGTTTTATTCTGGCGGTGGTGGATCTGTTCGAGGGTATGGGTTTCAATTGGTCGGTAATGCGGGCCAACCAGTGATTGACGAAGAAACTGGTGAATTGACTGACTTTATTCCGGCAGGAGCGCGTTCGGTTATCGAAGGCGCATTCGAGGCGAGGTACGCTGTGACATCTGCGGTACAAGTCGCAGCATTTATTGATGCAGGGTCTATTTCGGCAGATTCGGTGCCGGATTTTTCTGAGGAGTTTTTTGTAGGCGTTGGTGGGGGTGCGCGATATTTGACACCAGTTGGCCCCTTACGGGTTGATATTGCGTTCCCTCTCAATCGTCGCGAGTTCGATAACTCTTTTCAGTTTTTAATTTCATTAGGGCAAGCTTTTTAGAAGACGCACTGGTATGCGTCTTGGCAGGATTATATAATGGCAATATCGAAATATTTAAAAATTTTCCTTTTGGTGATGTTGGTTGTCCTGTTGCTTGCGGCACTGTTCATCTTGTTCATGTTCCGCACGGGTGCCGGGAAATCTGTGCTTTTGGCTCAAGTGGAGCATCAGCTTGAAAGTCAATTAGGTGGTAATGCAACGATTGGCTCTCTTGAAGGTGGACTTCCCGGTGTTATTATTTTGCGCAATGTAACTATTGACGAAGATGATGATGTCGCTACGCCCCATTTACTATCGGCAGGGTATATGGAATTGCGATGGAATCCTTTTTCATTGATTGGTTTACGTATTAATATTGATCGATTAATAGCTAAAAAAATAACGCTGGACCATTTGCCAGTGCCTGATAAAAATAAAACTGAGATATCAGTTTCACCCTGGCTTCCAGAGCAACTGCCGAATTTACGCATTGGCAAGTTTATTTTTGAAGATATTATTATTGGGCAGTCAATTCTCAGCCAACGCGTAGAGCTTGATGGAGAAGGAAGCCTCAATATTGCAAATAATAATATTGAAGTGCTTTTGGATGCGAAAAACCGGGGAGATCGGGATGTTTTATCTCTCAATGTTGATTACAGCCAGGCTCGTGGCAAGTTTGCCGTTGATGGTAAGCTTGTGTCCACTGCGGATGGGTTTTTGACAACACTGCTTCAAGCCAATGGCATTGTTACGGCAAAATTTAACGGTACGACCAAGGATGGAATGGCCAATTTGAAAGTTGATTCCGAAATTGGAGGTTATGGTGATCTGGTTGGAACGATTAAGATGCCATTAGTGGCTGACAGTTTTTCATTAACGGGTGTTCTGATCCCAGGTAAAAACCTGACCGAAATAGAAGAATATTTAGGAGAAGAAATCGAACTTTCTCTGTCTGGGAGAAGTGTTGCAGAAGGGGGTGAGCTCAATATTACAAGCCTGAAAACCTCAACAGCCAATGTTACAGGTAATGTAGCATGGAAAGACGATGCTGATTTGTTTCGTGATTTAATACTGGTGCTTAATGCAGAATTTAGTGAGGAGGAGCATCGAAACACAAAGGATGAGGCAGAACAGCTTGTGATGAGTATTCCAGAAGTCTGGAAAGCCTGGCTCAGTGATAATGTGACGATTAACGCGACTGTCAAAGGTCAAAAAAATGGATTCTATACAGTATCACTATTAGGGGAAACACCAATTATCTCTTTAGCCATAGAAAATGCTGTTTCCAACCTTGCGTCAACTCTTGTTGGTAATGCGATTTTTACAATGTCACCAGCGGTAGAAGTCTACCCAGTATTGAGAGAGGGAGGTATCGCCACTGCTCATATTGACCTGAATATGGAAAATAATATCAAACTTTCTGATTTGGTTCTAAACTTAAAATCAGGTTTTGCGACGTCTGGAAACGCGCACTATGATTTACAATCTGAGGCACTGGCGGCAACCATAAAAGCATCTGCTGACCCTGCTTTCCTGTCGATGTTTATCTCTGATTTAAAAGCAGAAGAAACTTCGTCAGTTGATCTAACACTTAACGGGACTCTGCAAAACCTAAAAATGATTTTAGCTGGGGAGACGCCAGAGGTTCTCTATCGAGGTGCAGATATTCCGGGAGCGCTGTTTTCAGGAAACGTGACTGGTTTACCATCAGCTCCCACAGGGAGATTTACCGCAACTGCGACAACAGGAAATGGTTTGGTTGAAGTGGAATTGAAAACTGAAAATGAAATCTATTCAATTCCGGAGTTGACATATAAGGGCACAGGTTTTTTGTTGGAAGGAAATGCTGAATTATCCCTAAAGCAAGATGCTATTTCAGTTGATCTGACATATCAAGGTGTGCGCGGTGCTACTCCCTTTCCCGGTGTTAAGCTCAGTGGTGATGCGACAGTTCAAGGTAAACTTGGCAAGAAAGAGAACACCATATTGCGATTACAGGCTGGAAAGTTAATGTCAAATAATGCCAGCCTTACCGGTCTTGATGTTTCTATTGATGGTGATCTCGCATCGTTTTCTGTGGATGCTAAAATGAGAGAGTTACTATCGGGAGGTGGTTCGATTCTTGAAAATACCGAAACCCAATTTCGGCTAATAACTGATGACGAAACAAGTGTCTTTCTGGATTCTTTTTCATCGCTATTGCTGGGGCAAACGCAGGTGCGTGCTTTGGAGCCAGCGGTAATATCAATATCAGATGGGATATTTCTCGATGGTCTGGCGCTTGGTTGGGGAGATGAAGGGCGTATCGACCTTTCAGGAAAGGTGGAGACCCA
>CAZGVP010000250.1:0-4736 GCA_964529135.1 uncultured Caulobacterales bacterium
ATGCGGCTATTGGGGCGAAAGCGCCATGGCAACCCCGCAATTCCTAAATGACGGTTCCGTTCAGTATATTGTCTACGACTATCTAGCCGAGATAACGATGTCGATTTTGGCGCGGGCTAGAGCAAAAAACCCAAAAGCCGGATACGCGACTGATTTTATTTCCTCCGTTCTCAAACCCAACCTTACTATAATTTCAAAACAAGGCGTACGGTTGGTAGCAAATGCAGGCGGGGTGAATCCTGAAGCTTGTGGGGAGGCAGTACGAATACTGATTACAGAGCTGGGTCTCGATTTGAAAGTTGCTGTAATTTCTGGAGACAACATACTAGATCGTGCAAGCTCTATTGCCAAAACTCCACCGATTGAAATGTTTACTGGGGAATCATTTCCCGATCCGGAAAAAATCGCCTCAATCAACACCTATCTTGGCGCATTCCCTATCGCTAAAGCTCTCTCAGACGGTGCTGATATTGTTATTACTGGCCGTTGTGTCGACAGCGCCGTAACCCTCGGCATCTGCATTCATGAATTTGGCTGGACTAATGAGCAATATAATGAATTAGCCAGTGGTTCTCTCGCGGGACATATCCTTGAATGTGGCCCACAAGCTACGGGTGGTAACTTCACTGATTGGGAATTAGCTGGCGATATTGCCAATATCGGTTATCCAATTGCGACTATTTATGCAGACGGCTCGTTTGATGTATCAAAACCAGATAATACAAATGGTCTTGTCAGTATAGGGACTGTTTCCGAACAAATGCTCTATGAAATCGGCGACCCACAAAGCTACATACTTCCTGATGTGATCTGCGATTTTTCAAATGTTTCGATAACTAAGATCCAACCAGATCACGTACATGTATCTCCAGCCAGAGGCTACCCTGCGCCAGACACCTATAAAACATGCGCAACTTACGCTGATGGTTTTCGCACAGGCATGATGTTAACCCATTATGGTGTTGATGCTGCCAAGAAAGCTCGCGCCTATGCAGAGGCCGCTCTCACAAGAGCACGCAATACACTACGGCAACTTAATATGAGTGATTTCACCGAAACCAGCATTGAGGTGATTGGCTCAGATAGCCAGTACGGCAAACAATATGCATCCAATGCACCAAGAGAAGTAGTCACCAAAATTGCAGCTAAACATCCCAGCATGTTTGAAGGCGGTGTACTCTTGAAAGAACTTGCCGGCCTCGGGCTTGCCTCAGCGCCCGGGCTGTCCGGTTTTCAAGGCGCACGACCAAAGCCATCACCTATTGTAAGATTGTTCTCTTATCTAACACAAAAATCTGATGTATCTATCAAGATTGATGTGGATGGCACCATCACTGAATTTAAAGATATACCCGGGAAAAAATTTTCGCCTAACACTATCGACCGTGTGCAAGATCCTGATAAACCCAATTCGCAAGAGGAAATGACCCAAGTACCCCTTATCAAGCTCGCTTGGGGGCGTTCCGGTGACAAGGGCAATAAGGCCAATATCGGAATCATTGCACGTAATACTGATTACCTTCCCTGGATATGGGCCGACCTTAGCGAAAATACAGTAACACAAATTTTTGCCCATTTTATTGAAGGCGGCGCACAAACAAAAAAAGTAACCAGGTATCTACTTCCTGGTTCAAATGCGATTAACTTTCTAATTGATGATGTGCTCGGCGGCGGCGGAATTGCCTCAATCCGCAATGATGCACAAGGCAAAGGGTATGCACAAATACTCCTGGCCCATCCTATCGCACTTCCACACTCCTTAGCAGAAAAAATTGCGAGTTAAACTTAATGGCAATCTTCCAAACAAAAGTTAATCCCCAATCTGCTACCTACAAAAAAAACCACGCGGAAATGTCGGTACTGGTGACTAAACTGCGCGAATTAAACAGTCGTGCCCCGGCCCGATCAGCAAAAAGAAAAGACAGGTTTGCAGAACGTGGCCAATTACTCCCACGCGAAAGGTTAGCACGGTTACTGGATCCAGGTATGCCCTATTTAGAAATAGGAAATATTGCAGGTTACCTTCAGGATACGACAGTTGAAGAAAAATCAATACCTGGTTCCACGATCATGTCAGGCATCGGATATATTGGCGGCGTTCGATGCGCTATAGTTACCGATGACAGTGGCATTAAGGCAGGTTCCATGACTGTTGCTGGCGGTTATCGCTTAGCTCGCGCTCAGGAAATCGCCTTACAACAAAAACTCCCCTTTGTTCATTTGGTCGAGAGCGCTGGTGGCGATCTTATTAATTATACCGTTGAAGGGTTCCTTAAAGGAGGAACACTTTTTGCTAATCTTGCCCGATTATCAAAAGCTGGTCTTCCTGTTATTTCAATTCTACACGGATCATCAACAGCCGGTGGGGCCTACATGCCGGGCCTCTCTGATTATGTAATCGCAGTCAAGGGCCGCGGACGCGCTTTCCTTGCAGGGCCGCCGCTATTGAAAGCGGCAACTGGTGAAATCGCAACTGATGAAGAATTAGGCGGCGCTGAAATGCATGCCACCATTTCAGGTCTTGCGGAATATCTAGCTGAAGATGATGGTGAAGCAGTTCTTATCACTCGCGAAGTCGTATCGCGACTTGGCTGGAACCGCCATGCGCGGATACCAGAAACATCAAAAATTTTCCGTGAACCAATTTACGACCCAGACGAAATACTTGGACTAGTCTCTCCAAACTACCGCATTCCATACGAGGCTAGAGAAGTTATTGCCCGTTATGTTGATGGGTCTGATTTTACCGATTTCAAACCGCGCTATGGTGTTTCTACCGTGTGCGTGCAGGCAGAAATCTATGGTCAGCCTTGCGGAATTATCGCCAATAATGGGCCTATAGATCCAGATGGCGCAACCAAGGCCACACAATTCATCCAGCTATGTGATCAGGCAGATATTCCATTGATTTTTCAACAAAACACAACGGGCTATCTTGTCGGTAAGCAATATGAACAAAGTGGTATGATTAAACACGGGTCAAAAATGATCCAGGCTGTCACCAACACAAGTGTCCCGCGGATCACCATGATGACCGGAGCCAGTTATGGTGCAGGTAATTATGGAATGTGCGGACGTGGTTATGATCCGGATTTTTGTTTCACCTGGCCCAATGCTGCAACCGGTGTCATGGGCGGCGAGCAAGCAGCAAAAGTCATGACAATCGTTGCAGAAGGCGCAGCCGCCAAAGCAGGCACAGAACCTGATCGCGCAAAACTTGAGATGCAAGAAAAAATGCTGACACATATGTTCGATTCACAGTCAGGCGCATTTTATACGTCCGGCCATTGCCTTGATGACGGCATGATAGACCCACGCGACACACGACGAACGTTGGGCTTTTTATTAAGTACTGTCACTGAGGCTCGCAATAGAAAGGTCCGCCCTAACAGTTTTGGCGTAGCCCGTCCGTAAACAGAATAGCTCTAACATAAACCACCTCCCAAAAAACCAACATTATAACGATAATATCGAGCGCAGGACCAATCATGATCAGCCTTCCATATACCACCGCTATCTTAACAGACTTGAACAAGGGTTGGTTGACAATCAGGTTTAACAAACCAGAAAACCGTAATGCCCTATCTGAGGATCTGACATCAGAGCTTGTAGACGTTCTCAATACTGTTCGCGATGACCGATCCATACGTGGTATAACATTGCGCGGTAATGGTGGGATTTTCTGTGCTGGCGGAGATTTAAAGGCCTTTAATCTGCTCGTCGAGGGCGGTACACGAAATGATATTATAACCATGAACAGCAAAGGTGGCGACATGTTTGCTCTCATCAATACGATGCCGCAGGTGGTATTGGTTCTTGTGGAGGGAGCTGCAATTGCAGGAGGCCTCGGCATGGTTTGCTGTGCGGATATCATCGCTGCAACAAAGGATGCAAAATTTTCCCTGACCGAGACACAACTAGGCATCGTACCGGCACAGATTGCCCCATACATAGTACAACGTATGGGGCTCAATCGCGCTCGACGACTAATGCTAACTGGCGCAAGATTTACAGGTGTTGAAGCTGAAATCTATGGCTTGGTCGATTACGTTGTAGATAATGCGGAAGGTCTTGATGGCATCCAGGAACAAATCCATAAAAGTGTTAATCGTTGTGCGCCCGGAGCCAACGCAGCCACCAAAAAACTCGTACTCAGTGCCCCTTACTCAGAACCAACTGTTATGCGTGATATTGCAGCAGAAGCTTTTACCGATTGCATGATGAGTGATGAAGGCCGCGAAGGCATAATATCATTTGTATCAAAACGTAAACCAAACTGGGCAAGCGAAGGGGAATAATCATGACGTCACAAAAAACAACCTTCTCCAGTATTTTGATTGCAAATCGTGGTGAGATAGCCTGTCGCGTGATACGTACGGCAAAATCCATGGGGCTTCGCACGATTGCGGTTTACTCAGAAGCCGACGCCAATACTCCTCATGTGAAGTTGGCCGATGAGTCTTTTCTACTTGGCCCCGCGCCAGTGGGACAATCTTATCTGGCCATAGATCGTATTATGGCAGCCATCACAGAAACAAGGGCTGAGGCGGTTCACCCTGGTTATGGTTTCCTATCTGAAAACGCTGCTTTTGCGATAGCATGTGACAAAGCAGGCATTGTTTTTATTGGCCCAAATATTCAAGCCATTGACGTTATGGGCGATAAGGCCAAATCCAAGCGCCGCATGATTGAAGCCGGCGTGCCTTGTATTCCCGGTTATCAGGGAACAGATCAAT
>CAZGVP010000251.1:0-4708 GCA_964529135.1 uncultured Caulobacterales bacterium
GCGAGAAATGCTTCCACCAAAAGACTACGGGCCGCCTCATCGCTAAGTCCACGCTGGCGCATATAAAAAATTGCATCATCATCCAATGCGCCAGACGTGGACCCATGAGCACATTCAACATCGTCAGCATAAATCTCCAACTCAGGTTTATGATTGACCGTTGCATTCTCTGATAACAGCATGGCGTTGGCTTGCATATTAGCATCCGTTTTCTGCCCTGATCGCTCTACCAAGAATTTACCTTGAAAAATACCGGTAGCCCGGTCACGAAGTACGGATTTGTGCTGTTGCTCGGTAAGACAATCCTCCGCCTCATGAACAATATGGCTGGTTTGATCTGCGTGGCGGTTTCCACCTAACATGGCCGCACTAAACAAATGTGCCTCAGCGCATTCTCCCGTGAAATGAACACGCGTTTCCGCTCGAGCACGCTTTGCGCCTTTTAGTAACGCATACTGCAAGTATTGAGCCCTGGCTTCAAGTTCCACAGCGCACAGGGACACATCCACCCCGTCAGCGCCTCCATTGGAAAAAACAGTTCTTGAACAAAGCGTATTCTCGCTCAAACGAATCTCGGTGAGCAAGTTATCAAAAAACCTACCTTCGTTTTCTTCCAGCGTCTCCAGGAGAGAAACCTCTGCCCCTTGATCAACAGACAAAAGAATACGGGTATGTCCATTCTGTCCTTTTGCAATGCGCCTTATGTGAATTGGCGCATGAACAATGGTTTCTGCTGCTACAGTGATAATGATCGTTTCACGTGAGAGCGCCGCTGCGAGGCAAGCCAATGGATGATCGGCAACCAGTGGATGCAAATTGGGGACATTATCTGTAACCCGGATGGTAACACCAGCGGGCACATCATCGCCCCAACTTGCCCCATCTCGATCCAGCGTGATCGTAAACGCACCGCACTGAGAAAAAATCGATGGCCCCTGCAATTGCGCACCATCATCACGCTCGCCGGTCACCTCACCCATGGCTGTGCGCATGTCCGTCCATTTCCAGGCTTCCATACGTCTATGCGGCAGGCCAGTTTTTGCAAAAGCCTCATAGGCCGTTTTGCGCGCCTGCACATCACCAGAATGCGCCTGCACTGCTGCAATCAATCCAGCTTCATAAGTGGTGGGATTCATAAGAAACGGATTGACCATTACGCCGCCTCGATAAATTGATCATAACCGGATGTTTCAAGTTCTGCTGCCAGTTCAGGGCCACCAGATTTAACAATCTTTCCATCAGCAAGCACATGCACGCGATCAGGTTTGATATAATCAAGGAGACGTTGGTAATGAGTTATCACGAGGAAGCTTCTTTGACCATCGCGAAGCGTATTCACCACGTCACCAACCATTTTCAACGCATCAATATCAAGCCCGGAATCTGTCTCATCCATGATGCAAACCTGTGGCTCGAAAATCGACATCTGCAACATTTCCATGCGCTTTTTTTCACCACCGGAAAATCCGACATTGAACGGGCGTTTTATTTTCTCATCGGACAAACCCACAAGCTTTGCTTTTTCGCGTATCAAGCGTAGGAAATCAGCCGCGGAAACCTCTTCCTCGCCGCGCACTTTTCTTTGCGAGTTCAGGGCAGTACGAATAAAATTCATTGTCGCCACACCGGGAATTTCCATTGGGTGCTGAAATGACAAAAACACCCCTGCGGCAGCGCGCTCATTGGCATCAAGAGCCAGCAGATCTGTGTCGTTCAGATTTACACCGCCTTGCGTCACTTCATAATCTGCGCGCCCCGCAATAGTATGGGAGAGTGTTGATTTGCCAGATCCGTTCGGGCCCATAATCGCATGGACTTCACCGGCAGGAATATCCAGCGTCAGGCCTTTAAGAATTGCAGCATCTTCAACGCTGGCATGGAGATTATCAATTTTCAACATCGGTCAGTTCTTCAACTTTCTTACAGGTAAATTTTCGAATTTTATTGGTTGTAAAGTCACGCACGATCTCTTCGCCTTGCGGGCAGGCTGTATCATTGCTCCAGCCCAGCACGTGAGCCGCTCCGAATGAAGCAGAAACAAGAACGGCCAGCACCGCCAAAAACGCCCCTAAACGCTTATTGTTCATCTTTTTGCCTCTGACGTAATCCAAAACCGCGCACCGCTGTGCATTCAATTTCTATGGCGGCATTCAACGCAAGACCTGACACCGCAACGGTTGTTCGCGCGGGCGGGTGTTGCGGAAAGAATGTTTTGTAAACCTCATTCATGGCAGAAAAATCATTGATGTCCGCAAGAAATACCTGGCAGCGCACAATATCTGCGTGGGTGGCATTAATGGTCGCCAGCGTCGCACCTATATTTTCTAAAGTCTGCTTTGTTTGCGCCGTGATACCACCGGAAAATTCACGGGTTTGCGGATCGCGGCCAAGGTGGCCAGCGAGATATATCGTGCCGTCTACTTCCACTACAGGGGAATAGGGAAGCGTTTGGGCATTGGTTGCAGTTACGCTAAAATTCAAAACCACAATCAATAGGCTGTAAAAAGGCCACTTCATTTATCAATCACTCCTGTAACTACAACAACCATCAATTCGATTAACCTGGAACACATTCAATTCTTGCATGTCTGCTAGTACCTGATAATTTTTCAATCTTTCCCTCTCCACACGCATACCCAGGTTTTGGATCAACTAAATGAAGATAGATTGCGCCAAGCACTAAAAAACCCATGCTCATTAGAAAGATGATTAAACGCTCTCGATCTGAGCGGTGCCAACCTTTAGAAAAAAGCTCACGCTTAGCACCTTGAAAATGATGGCTCTTTGCTCTGCCCATCACCCCACACTCCCTTCAAGGCTCACACTCACCAATTTTTGCGCTTCAACGGCGAACTCCATCGGTAATTCCTGCAGAACTTCCTTACAAAACCCATTGACGAGGAGCGCAACAGATTCTTCTTCTGTGAGGCCGCGCTGCATGCAGTAAAATAATTGATCTTCCGACAGACGTGAGGTGGTTGCCTCATGTTCCAGCACTGCGGTGGGGTTTTTACTTTCCACGTAAGGTACCGTATGGGCACCGCAATTGGCGCCAATCAATAGCGAGTCACACTGGGTGAAATTCCGCACGCCTGAAGCTTTGCGGTTCACCGAAACCAGCCCGCGATAAGTAGAATTGGACTGACCGGCTGATATACCCTTGGAGATAATCCGCGATTTTGTGTTTTTACCAAGATGGATCATTTTTGTCCCAGTATCAGCCTGTTGATGATTATTGGTAATCGCAATCGAATAAAATTCACCCGATGAATTGTCACCCTTTAATACACAAGACGGATATTTCCACGTCACCGCAGATCCGGTTTCCACTTGCGTCCACGAGACTTTGGAATTGACACCACGACAATCGGCCCGTTTGGTGACAAAATTATAAATCCCGCCCTTGCCTTCCTTGTCTCCCGGGTACCAGTTTTGAACCGTGGAGTATTTGATCTCTGCCTCATCCTCAATCACCAGTTCAACCACCGCCGCATGAAGTTGATTTTCATCGCGCATCGGTGCCGTACATCCTTCCAGATAGGACACATATGAGCCCGGCGCTGCCACAATCAGTGTGCGCTCGAATTGACCAGTATTGGCTTCATTGATGCGAAAATAGGTGGATAGCTCCATCGGACACCGCACACCCTCAGGCACATAGACAAATGTCCCGTCAGAAAACACAGCGGCATTCAAGGTAGCAAAGAAATTGTCAGTGCTTGGCACAACCGTACCGAGGTATTTTTTCACCAGTTCCGGATGTTCGCGAATAGCTTCCGAAATCGACATGAAAATCACGCCGGCTTTTTTTAGCTCATTTTGAAATGTCGTCGCTACAGAAACACTATCAAAAACCGCATCAACGGCGACTCTTGGTTTGTCGTTACTAGGCTTATCGCTATCGGGGCCTGTTCGCGCTTCTACCCCATTTTGCATTTGCCGCCCTTCGGCAGCAGACCCAGCAGCCCCTTCCACACCAAGCAATACCTCCGCTTCGCGCAGGGGAATGCCAAGCTTTTCAAAGTCAGCCAGAATTTCCGGTGGCACATCGTCAATGCTTTCATACTTCGCGCCAGCTGATGGCTCGGCATAATAATAAGCGTCCTGATAATCGATCTTGGGATAATCCACCATCGCCCATGTGGGTTCATCCATCTTCAACCAGCGTTGATAGGCCTCAAGGCGCAAATCAAGCATCCATGTCGGCTCTTCTTTCTTGGCACTGATAAATCGCACCGTATCTTCCGATAGACCTTTGGGAGCCTTCACCGATTCAATATCCGTAGTGAACCCATATTTATAGGTCTCTAACGATTTGGCCGTATCAATAGTGGCCTGATCAATGGTTGCTTTTGCTTCTGACATTAGTTTTTCCATAGTACATATATGAGAAGAATCGATGATAGAACCGGTGCAAATAAAAATAACCAGAACTCTAGGGAAAGATTTTTCGTAATATTTTCTTGCTCAAGAAGTGTAAACATAAACATCTGGCACAATGCTATTGTAGTTGTTACAAACGAAGCTATCAGGATCAACGGCGCTCGATTAAAGGGACGCACTGGGTAATCAATATGTTCTGAATTAGCCTTAAACGGCTTCCTCTTCACATTATCACTAGCTCCCGCTCCAATGATATTACTACTATATTTAGTCACCGTATATTCAATGTCAGTTAAACCTTCTTCACGGTCACCAGAAAGCATTG
>CAZGVP010000252.1:0-4692 GCA_964529135.1 uncultured Caulobacterales bacterium
AGTGGTATTTTGTATCTGGCGAGTGGAGCATCTTTCGATATAATTTTAATCAGAGCGAGTATGAATTGATAGCTGAATTTATAATATCTCATGAATCTACAATCCGCCTTAGTGTTTTTGTTGGTGTTTTGGGGGGGATGGGATTATTGGAGTGGGTGTTTCCCCACAAAAAACGGACCCTGCCGCGTACGCGAAGATGGTTTACCAATGGTGCAATCATTATTATTGATACGGTTGTGTTGCGTTTAACAATGCCAATTATAGCCGTAGGGATGGCTATCTGGGTTGCTTTACAGGGCTGGGGGTTATTCAATCTGTTGCACTGGCCTGATTGGATGGAAATCCTAATCGCGGTGATTGTGCTGGATTTTTCAGTGTATCTGCAGCATGTGGCAACTCACAAGATACCTGCTCTATGGGCATTGCATCAGGTCCATCATGCGGATCGGGATATCGATGTAACCACTGGCGTGCGTTTTCATCCGATCGAAATTGTGTTATCAATGATCTATAAGATTGGTGTTGTGGTGCTACTTGGGCCTGCTGTGGTGGCAGTTATTCTTTTTGAAGTTCTCTTAAATGCCAGCGCAATGTTTAATCATGCTAATGTAAAGTTACCATTGAAGCTTGACGCATTGGTGCGCCAAGTCTTTGTGACTCCAGATATGCACCGTGTTCACCATTCAGTGTATATGGATGAGCATAATAATAATTACGGGTTTTGCCTCTCCGTATGGGATCGACTTTTCCGAACTTATACGCCACAACCGCGTGATGGACATGAGAAAATGCTTATTGGACTTAATGACTATCAAACGGATAAACCAGCCTCGATTATTTGGAATATAGTATTACCTTTTACTTCGATTTTTCAAAATCGAGACAAAGATCAGTTGAAATAGGAGCGTTGTAATTGAATCGTTTTTCGAAAGTGATGGTCTTTATTGGGTGTGTGTGCGGCCTTATATTCGTAGGTGCAGCGACTGCACAATCTAAATTAGATAAAATCCATACTCAAATTTTAAAGAAGTATCCTGCCGTCAATCATCTTGATGCGGTTATATATAATCAACTGGACCCGTTGGAACGGGTTGTATTTGATGTTCGAGAGGAAAATGAGTTTGCGGTAAGTCATCTTGAAAATGCTATCCACATTGATCCAGATATGGATCCTGATGTGTTTTTGGCGAAATATGGGGAGATGATCCAAGGCAAGAGCGCTATTTTTTATTGTTCAGTAGGGCGTCGTTCTTCTTCTATGGCGTCGCAAATACTTTCAGCGATGGATGATTCTGCTAAGTTTTTTGTTTTTAATCTGGAGGGGGGTATTTTTAAATGGCGTAATGAAAACCGTTCTCTTGTGCAAGCTGAGAGCTCTACATCGTACGTGCACCCCTATAATGCGTGGTGGTCGCGGCTCATTGAGAATAAAAAAGCGATCCGTTATAAGCCATAGCTAGTATTGGTATAAATGTAATAAGGTTGGGTCATTTGGCTTCAGGCGGCAAACTCATTTTGGGGATGAATCTTTTTTATCTGGGGAACTGGAAAATTCGTTTGCGCTAGCGTATGGAATTCTGAGATATTGTGATCTCACGAACGGACTGGGAATATGCCAACAAAAGCCAAAGACTGTGCAACAATGGATGAGGTGCGCGCAGAGATCGATAGAGTTGATCAAGCCTTAGTAGATTTGCTTGCTGAGCGCTGGACCTATGTTGATCGTGCCTGGTTTTTTAAACGATCCCCAGACGAAGCATCGGTGCCCTGGCGCAACAAGGATGTCGTTGATAAAGTTTCAAAACGTGCTGGAGAAAAAGGCATGCCACCAGAGATGGCAGAAAGCCTATGGAGAATGATTATCGGGTTTGGCATTCAATATGAAGAAGAAAGACTGTCAACAAAATAGATTTCACTTTTTCTTTTTCAATTTAATATCTTTTGCCTCATCTTTGCCGGCAAAAAATACTGATGAGCGAAACTCTCCAATTTCGAGATTTACAAGATTTGCCTGCTCTTTCCAGACATCGCGTAGTATATAATTTTCCACTGTCAGAATGCGAATTCGTTTTTTGGGTATCGTGATTTCATCATAGACCCATACATAAGGGCCATCAATTTCAGCACCGACGGGCTTCAAGGCGAGGGGTTTACCGTGTGCGGCCATAAAGAAATTACCACGTACATACAGCGCTAAGCGATCAAGATGTTCAGTTTGGGAGATCAAATCTGCTTCCCCCCAGATATCTTGAACGGCATGTTCTGCATCATGGAGGTTTAGGCGATGCGAAACTTCGACATTTCCAGTATTTGGGTTGAATAGAATTTCTGTGATGGACGTTTTTTGTTCGTGAGCTTGTAAAGGAAGAACTGTAAACGTAGCACACAAAACAGTGAAAAAACGCAGCACCAGTACAGCGCTACGCTTTTTTAACTCAAAGATCATAAGAGGCGAGGTTTCCCTCGCCTTATTTGATGATTTAATCGTCATCTTTTTCGTCATCTTTCTTCAATTTTGTTTTTACATCCTGAATAAGATCACGGTTTGGCAGGGAAGGTGATCTGTCATTCTTAAATGCTTCAATTCTTGAAGGGAGTATGCGACGCGGAAAGTAGTTATTATTCAAGTCTACATCCGCAGTTTCAAGATGAGGATCGAGAACGACACCTTTGATTTTTTTATCGCGAATCAAAAGTTTGGAAACTCTCTTTGGATTTCGGCGCCAGATTTCTGCCGGGATCCGGTATTCTTCCGTGGAGTCATCTGCATACGTGATCTCCAGGATTACAGGCATGACCAATCCACCTTTGTTCGAAAAATTTAGCACGTAGAAATTTTCTTCTTCACGAAGTGCCCGTTCAAATGCTTCTTTTTCCCAATCCTCCAATCCCTGTAGAAATGAGTTATACTTGTTGCGATCCTTATTTGTGACAAGGTAAGGGCTGTTATTATCGTAGAAATCTTTCAACCATGGCTTATCGTTTAATCGAAAGCGTAAATTTTCTGAACGGTTACGAGCGTCTGTCAGAGAGCCAGGTGCTTTTAATTCTTCGTCTTCAAGCAGTTTGTATTCAACATCGGGATCTTTTGTATCAAGACGTAATTCGGTGATGTTATCGAGAGAGATATCTACATGGTCAGTTGTGTAGAACCAGCCATGCCAGAACCAATCCAGGTCAACACCTGAAGCTTCTTCCATGGTGCGGAAGAAATCTGACGGTGTCGGACGTTTGAATTTCCATCTGTTAGAGAAAGTGCGGAAGGCGAAATCAAATAACTCACGCCCCAGGATACTTTCACGCAAAATGTTAAATGCTGTTGCTGGTTTTGCATATGCATTATTGCCAAATTGGAGAATGCTTTCCGAATTGGTCATAATTGGTACTTGGTTGGTGGATTTCATGTAATTGACAATATTTCGAGCCTCGCCGCGGCGTGATCTATATTCTGGATCCCATTGCTGTTCAGCAATGAACTGCAGAAAGGTGTTCATGCCCTCGTCCATCCACGTCCATTGGCGTTCGTCGGAATTGACGATCATTGGAAAATAATTGTGACCGACTTCATGAATAACAACCCCGATCAAGAAACGTTTTTCAGCAGCGGAGTATGTACGTTCGCCGTCATCTTGTAGTTCTGTCCGTGGGCCGTTGAAGGTGATCATCGGATATTCCATACCGCCCACTGGTCCATTGACGGATTGAGAGGTAGGGTAGGGGTAATCGAAACTTAGTTTAGAATAGACTTCCATCGTATGGATAACGGCCTGTGTGGAATATTTTGACCATAAGGGTTCACCTTCCTTGGGATAGAATGACATTGCCCAAACAAATGGCATAACGTCGCCGCCTTGTTCATAACCTTGGGCGTCCCAGATAAATTTACGTGAAGAGGCCCAGGCGAAATCCCGAACATTTTCGGCTTTGAATTTCCAGGTTTTGGTATCGCTGGCTTTTGATTTTTCAGCTTCGAGAGCTTCATCAGCTGTAACAATAAAGACCGGGCGCTCCGCATCGCGTGCGCTTTCGAGGCGTTGCTTTTGCGTTTCAGTCAGGACGTCATCAGGATTTTGTAATGCGCCACTTGAGGATACAATGTGATCGGATGGTACGGTGATTTCTACATCAAAATTACCAAATTCAATCGTGAATTCGCCTCGTCCCAGAAATTCCTTATTGTGCCATCCTTCATAATCTGAGTAGGCTGCCATCCGGGGGTACCACTGGGCCAACAAGAAGATGTCATTGCCGTCATCAAATGTTTCGTAACCAGAACGAGCAGATACGGCATTTTCCTCAACCATATTATAGGCCCAGTCGAGGGTAAACGTGATTTGCTGTTTTGGGCGTAGGGGCCTTGCAAGATCAATACGCATCAATGTGCCGACGATTGTGTATTTCATGTCAGCGTTATCAGCGTCAGTCAGACTCGTGATCTCGAAACCGAACTCATTGTCTTTTTCTGCTTGATGTTTACGAAGGGCAGAAAAACTGATGCGGGCAGCTTGGTTGCCGGTGGCAGTGCGAGTCGCTGGCGCGCGATTACCAATTCCGCCAAAATCAGCGGATCTTTCAGCAAGGCTGTCTGTGCGGAACCTGTTTTGATCAAGCTGCACCCATAGGAATGGCAGGCTATCGGATGAATTGTTAGTATATGTAATGGTCTCTGACCCTGTAATCCGGCGTTTGGAT
>CAZGVP010000253.1:0-4684 GCA_964529135.1 uncultured Caulobacterales bacterium
TTTAAAGTCTGTCCAAGAGAAATTGGGCCTGACATTGGTGTTAGCTCGTGAGAGTGCTGAAGGTGCAGATCACACTTACGAGGCATTGATGGAAAAAAGTGAAAGCAGTATGCCCCCGGCTATTGATATTCAGCCTGATGATGACTTTTGTGTCATTTATACGTCAGGATCCACAGGTCGACCTAAGGGAGTTATTCTTACTCATCGCGGGTGTATTACCACTGTTATGTCTTGGGCGTTTGTTGCGACTGCAATGAAGGAAGCCAATAATGGCAACAGTATGTTCGGCGAAAACCCCGGTATTCTTCTTGGGGTTCCGTTATTTCATGTAACCGGCTCTCACTCGATTTTTCTTCTGTCTTACCTTGTGGGGCGCCGTATTGCGATGACCTATCGTTGGGACCCAAAGGAAGCTGTAAGTATTATTAAACGCGAAGAGTTGTCTAATTTTGTTGGCGTGCCAAGTCAATCCTGGGAGCTTATCGAGGCGGCGGGTGATATCAGTCTGCCAAGCTTGATTGATATTGGTTCTGGCGGTGCGAAACGACCACCAGAGCATGTTCGACAGCTTACAGAGAAATTCCCTAACGCACGCCCTTCGTCAGGATACGGTTTGAGTGAAACCAATGCTATGGGCTGCGTGATTTCTCGTGATGACTATCAAAAATATCCTGATAGTACAGGAAGAGTTGTGCCTCCTGTAAGTGATATCAAAATTGTAGATGTGGATCGTGATGACTTGCCAGAGCAGCCCGTGGGTGAAATTGGTGAAATCTGGATTCGTTCAGCGGCAAACTTTCGTGGTTATCTGAATATGCCTGATGCTACGCGCGATGCCCTAACCGATGATGGCTGGTTCAGAACAGGTGATCTTGGCAAGGTCAATGAAGAAGGTTTTGTTTTCATTGTTGATAGAATGAAAGAATTAATTATCCGGGGCGGGGAAAATATTTCCTGCCTTGAGGTTGAGGCGCGGGTTTACGAACATGAAGATATTGCTGAAGCTGTGGTCTTTTCAGTACCTGAAGAAGTTCTTGGTGAGCGCGTTGGACTGGTGATCTATCCCAAGGAGGGAAAGACGGTTGATCCAGCGGTATTGCGCACCTTTATTGCCGAGGAACTTGCTGGATTTAAAGTGCCGGAACGTATCTGGATTTCACCTACGGCGTTACCTAGACTTGGTACTGCGAAAGTGGATAAAATCATGGTACGAACCTTTGCGTTGCAGTATCCTCCTGCGCTGAATATCGGCTAAAAATAAATATATATTTTCCTCTGAAAGGGATACGAAATGACCGATCTTGAGACTTTCCGTATGGAAACAAGAACCTGGCTTGCAGAAAATTGCCCCGAAGAAATGCGTACACCCATTGCAGGAGAAGGAGACATTTGTTGGGGTGGGAAAAGCTGGACTTTTCATTCCGATGCGCAAAAGGATTGGTTGGAATGCATGGCATCAAAGGGGTGGACTGTTCCGGCTTGGCCAACAGAATATGGTGGCGGTGGGCTTTCCAAAAATGAGGTGAAGATTCTCAAATCGGAAATGAAACGTATAAAGGCGCGTTCGCCATTAGAGAGTTTTGGCATTTGGATGTTGGGGCCTGCGCTGTTGAGGTATGGGACCCATGAGCAAAAATCTCATTTTTTGCCACCGATCGCCCGTGGTGAAGTCCGCTGGTGTCAGGGATATTCAGAACCAAATGCCGGGTCTGATCTCGCATCGCTGGCTACGAAATGCGAAGATAAGGGTGATTATTGGCTTGTTAACGGTCAAAAGGTTTGGACTTCATATGCTGATAAAAGCGACTGGATATTTGTCTTGGTGCGTACTGATCAAACGGCCACGAAGCATAATGGTATTAGTTTTATTTTGGTGAATATGGAAGGTGAAGGCGTTACTACAAAACCGATTAAACTGATCTCTGGTAATTCGCCATTTTGCGAAACTTTTTTTGATGATGTGAAGGTTCCTAAAGTTCATGGTGAGGGAATCTCCGCTGTTGTCGGTGAGCTTAACCGTGGCTGGGACGTTGCAAAATATCTGCTTACCCATGAGCGTGAGATGATTGGTGCAGGCGGTGGTGGCCTTCTGGGTGGTCGCGGTGCCGGTGAGGTGGCAGCCAGTGAAATTGGTCTTGAAGCTGATGGGCGTCTTGCGGATCCTATCTTGCGCGGCAAGATTGCGCAATCTGAAGTGGATGGATGGGCATTTATGCTGACAATGGAACGTATGAAAGATGAGGCCAAAGCCGGCCAGGGCATGGGCGCAAAATCTTCAATGCTGAAATATTACGGTACAGAGTTTAATAAACGCCGCTATGAAATCCTAATGGATGTTGGTGGATCTGATGCCCTGGAATGGGAGGGTGACCAATCAGACGAAGGAAAACTTTCCCGTGGTTGGTTGCGCACAAAAGCAAATTCAATTGAAGGTGGCACATCAGAAGTGCAATTGAATATAATTTCAAAGCGCATTTTGGAATTGCCTGACGCTTAGTCAAATCGTGACGGGTGTATACCCGCCATTTTGTCAGTTTTAGATTGTTAGATAGGGCATCTTTAACCCTGCAAAAAATTCAAGGATAATCAATGCCATTAATACTCACTGAAGAACAGGAAATGCTAAAGGAATCCGCTCAAGGGTTTCTATCTGAAAAAGCACCTGTTAGTGCACTCCGAAAATTAAGGGATGAACAGAATGAAACGGGTTTCGACCGTGGCCTATGGAAAGAAATGGCTGAGATGGGTTGGGCCGGCATCCTGATTGATGAAGATCATGGTGGTGTTGACTTTGGTTTTGTTGGCGCTGGTGTTATTGCTGAGGAGATGGGGCGTACATTGACGGCCTCACCGTTCTTGTCCACGGCTGTGTTAGCAGCTACCGCGTTGCGTAAAGCTGGTTCCACAGAGCAGCAAAGCGAGCACCTTTCCGCCATTGCTGCAGGCGATCTTGTGATGTCACTGGCTGTAGATGAAGGACAAAAGCATCGCCCTGTTAAAACTGATATGAAAGCAGAGAAATCCGGCAACGGATTTAAACTATCTGGTGACAAAACATTTGTGGCTGACGGACAGGCAGCAGATAAATTTATCGTTGCCGCGCGCACCAACGGTAGCGCAGGAGAGCAAGATGGTATTACGCTATTTTTGGTAGATGGCAAAGATCCTAATCTTGAACGCGAACGCACCGTGATGGTGGATTCTCGTGGCGCAGCTCGTTTGAAATTCAACAATGTTGAAGCAACTGGAGATGATGTCCTGGGGGAGGTTGATGGTGGCTATCAGGTTTTGGAAGGCGTGCTCAATGCAGGGCGCGCGGAGTTAGCGGCTGAAATGTCCGGGTCGGCTCAGCAAGCGTTTGGAATGACCGTTGATTATCTCAAAGAGCGCAAACAATTCGATAAGGTGATCGGCTCGTTTCAGGCACTGCAACATCGTGCGGCACATCTATACAGTGAAATGGAATTGATGAAATCAGCTACACTGAAAGCGTTGCAAGACCTGGATAATGCGTATGGCATGGCGGGGCCAACATGCTCTCTTGCGAAGGCGAAAGCCGGCGAGGTTGCTAAATTGGCTGCGTTGGAAGCCGTTCAGATGCATGGTGGTATCGGTATGACTGATGAATATGATATTGGGTTCTACCTGAAACGCATTCGTGTTGCGCAAGAGATGTTTGGTGATTTTGCATTTCATGCAGACCGCCTTGCGACAATACGTGGATATTGATTTAAAAATTTCTGTACAGATAGAATACAAGGTTATGAAAGATGCAACAAGTTAAAATTGAGAATGTCAAAAATTTGATTGGTACAGTGATCGGAACCTCCGGTTGGCTGCTTGTGGATCAAGAGCGTATTAATACATTTGCGGATGTGACCGAAGATGATCAGTTCATTCACGTTGATCCTGAAAAGGCAGCGAAAACACCGTTTGGGACGACGATAGCACACGGGTTTTTGACGCTATCGCTTTTATCAAAGTTTGCAATGGATGGCGGAGCATTTGCGCTTGAAGGTATCAAAATGGGTGTCAATTATGGGTTTGAAAAAGTTCGGATGATGAGCCCAGTGAAGGTAAATAGTCGTGTACGTGGTGTATTTACGTTGATGTCAATCGAAGAACGGGTTCCTGGTCAGTGGAAAATTGTCTATTCGGTCAAAGTAGAAATTGAGGGTGAAGAGAAACCGGCCCTAATGGCGGAGTGGGTAAGTATGCAGTTTGTATAGGGAAACTCCAACCCATTTGGTAAACACACCTTTTTCGAGTAAGGTGCTCCACTACTGATAAGGTTATTTCTATAAGACTGGATCAAGGGACATGCTATGCTTGAAATAAACCAAAAAAAATGGGTTGGTGTGCGTGCTGCTATTCTGGGTGTAATTGTGTTGACTGGTGCTTGTGTTACTTCAGGACAGACAGCCCAAAGAGCAATAACTTCTGCAATACCTGAAGCGGCACCCCAATCTGAGGCTGGTTCATATGGAACACAATTACCACCAGCACCCGATCGTGATGCAATTCTGGAAACTGTTGATCGATTTTTTGAAGCCCTGGCAACGGGTGATGCACGGGCTATAGATATTCTTGTTGTGCAAGAATCCCTGTCGGTGACGGCTTTTCCAGAGGAGCCGGGTCGCCCTGTGCGTTACAGTAGAACACGCAGTATATCAGAAGACATGCG
>CAZGVP010000254.1:0-4674 GCA_964529135.1 uncultured Caulobacterales bacterium
ATTAAGGACCCTCAGCGTGGGGCTTCCGAACAGATAGTGCAAAGTGATAAATTTAGCCAAGATGAACACGAAAAAAATACGATTGCTAAAGAGGCTCAAATATTGTGGATGGCAGCCAAGCATCTTCTGGGGATTAAGAGCTATCGGTTGGTTGTAACTGCGCTAACGGCAGCAAGTTTTGCATCTTATGCTATTTCTGTTTGGATAGTGATTTTCTTTAGGCGTATCCATCCGGAGTATGAGGCAGCAAACGTCTATTTATGGCTCGGTATTATTAATGGAACCGCCTATGTGCTTGGCGTTTTTGTCGGTGGGAAGCTTGTCGATAAATATTCAGCGAAAGACCGCCGGGCTTACGGATTAATTCCAGCGATCGCGCTCATTTTGATGGGGCCATTTTTCTTTGCTGCAATGTGGGTGGATAATCCTGTTCTCTCTATGATTTGCTGGTGGCCAGTGCATCTTTTGACCGGGTTTTATCTGGGGCCTTGCTTCGCTTTGGCGCAAACTCTTGCTCCTGTTTCGATCCGGGCATTGTCCACTGCTATCTTCTTTTTTATTCTGAATATGATCGCGCTTGGCTTTGGGCCAACCTATGTTGGGATTATCAGTGATGTGTTTGCATCCAACTTTGGCATGGGCGAGGAGTTAGGGTTGCGTGTGGCATTGACGAGTGTTGTCATTGCTTCGTTTATCAGTGTGCTTGCTTTTTTCCGACTGTCAAAAACCATTAATGCAGATTGGGACAAGGCAACATCATAATTTCGATCCAGCTTTGTTAACTGCTTCAGAGCTAGGTCCTGTCGCTGGAGGGGAATGTCTGTGAACGCTTTATTGAACCGAAACGAAACCATAGCTGGTCTCATATTGCTCTTTTTGTTTGCAATTTTTATGTTTGCAGACAAGCTAACGGCGCCACCAGCAGTTCGTTCTACAAATGCTGCAGACCAGTTTAATACGCATCGCGCTCTTGACCGAACCGCTGAAATCCTGGGTGATGAAAGACCACACCCTGTTGATACACCTGCGAATGATGCGGTGCGTGCGCGCCTTATATCACAAATACGATTATTAGGGTTTGAACCAGAACTGACCACAGCTCCTGCCTGTTGGTCGTCAGGTGATACACTGTATATATCCTGTGCCACTGTTAAGAATGTCAGCTTTCGGATCGGACCAAGACCGCAGGCTGGCGAACGCAACACTATTCTAGCAACTAGCCATTATGACAGTGTGCCTGCAGGGCCCGGCGCTGCGGATGCACAATTAGGCGTCAGTGTTCTTTTGGAAACAGCCTATCATCTCTCGAAGCAGGAATTGTCTCGACCGATCCTGTTCTTGTTTACCGATGGTGAAGAGGGCGGTTTATTCGGCGCGCGCGCATTTGTTAAGCGTGACCCACGGGCCAGTGAAGTTGATCTTGTCATAAATTTTGAAGCGCGCGGCGTTGAAGGGCCCGCATATATGTTTGAGACCAGCCAGCCAAATGGTCTGGTTATCCCTGCCTTTATGCATGCTGTGCGCAACCCGACGGCCAATTCTTTGATGGCGGCTATCTATGAGAGATTGCCCAACTCAACGGATGTTGCTGTTTACTTACCTGAAGGTTGGAACGCCCTAAATTTTGCGATCATAGGACGTGAAGCATATTATCATACGCCTTATGATAATATGGAAAACCTGTCGCGGGATTCTGTTCAGCATATGGGGGATCTTGGCCTTGCAACACTCCGAAAATTTTCTACGACAGATGTGCCTCAAGACAATAAACGGCTGATCTATACCGATATTGCAGGCCGGGGCATGATTGCTTTGCCTGAGAGTTTTGCAATTCCGCTTCTTGCCATTGCAATCAGTATCGCGCTGATTGGGTTTCGGTATCTGCCTGCAAACAATGTGCGTATTGTTTCGATCCGCACGACGATTCTTACTTTTGCGATGCCGCTGTTAATGTTAATCGCTGCTGGTTTATTAGGGTATGGCACCCAGTTCATTATTGACCTTATCCGGGAAGAACCTTCTTATTGGCGCACTCATGGTTGGGCATCCCATGGTTGGGCAACTCTTATCGGGATCGCACTTGCGTGCATATTACCAAGCTTGATCAGCAGAAAAATCACGCGACAGCATTTGTTTACCGCCTCCTGGTTTTGGTTTTCTGTCGTGGGGCTTGTGATCGCTATTATTTTACCAGGTGCCAGCGTGTTATTTGTGCTTCCTGCGGTCTTGTTTGCTATCTCTACAATTGTGGGTATCGCGTTTTTGCCAGCGGCCATTGTCCTTGAGGTCATAGCTGCATTACTCGCCCTTATATTATTCGCGCCTAACATCGCTTCATTTGGTACGAGCCTTGGTTATGGAGTCGCTTTTTTTATGAGTGTGCTCACAGCGGTGGCCTTACTGCCATGGTTGAGCATTATCAATCTTGTACCTGATGAAGGTGATAGTAAGCCACAAAAAAAATTATCGATCATAGGAGGCGTGAGTATTGTCGCGACAATTATTTTTATTGTTCTTTCCTGTATACTCCCCGCCTACAGTATCAAAGGACCTCGCCATCAAAATATTTTGACGTATGCAGATCATGACGCGCAAAAAGCCTGGTTGACGTTTGGTGATGGAGTTATGAAACCGCCAGCCTCTATGAGAAATATTGGTGATATTCAATCGCCGGCTTTATTAGTGCCGGAATTTAATGCGCGAGTTTGGCATCAAGAGATTGCTATGCCTGAGCAAACTGCTCCTATGGTTGAAGTGATTAGTAAAAAATTGGATGAAGGTAAAAATCATATCGTAAGCTTGCGGGTTAATGCTCCAGATGCAGATGGCTTTACCATTTGGTTACCACTCTCAACTGATCCAAAGAAAATAGCCTTTGAAGATTTAGAGTACCCAATAAAGCCAGTAGACGGGCGCGAGTTCGCTTTGCTTCGGTGTAGTGGTCGTCAATGCGCTAGCCAGGAAATTGTTCTGACGCTTGGAAACCAAGAGGCTGCGTCAATGCTGATTTATTCGGAATATTTCGGTGCAAAAGGGGCGGCAATACCGTTTGCAAATGTACGGCCTGCGCATGTGACAGCACGCCAACGAGGTGACAGGCTACTTGTTATAAAACGTTATTCTTTATAATGCTGTCATAACTGATCACTTTATATGATGCGTTCATGTCCCAGAGTGAAACAGGCACAGATTTCCTTGACAGGATTGATCAGAGTTTTAGCAAAATACTACTGGAACGGGTTTTGCAATAAAGTTTGCAATTGCGTTTTTAGAGTTTTTATAATTGCCATTTGGCAATGCAGGGGTCTCGTCTCATCCATGTTTCATAACCTGGTAATCTCACTATGAGTGTCTGGAAAGGCATACGGTTTTTCGTAGGAAAATTGCCTTCTTTTTCAGCAATTGGTTTCAACATGCGTAAAAGCAGATGGTCACCGATTCGGGCTAATTATAAGAACCAAACCTGGTTAGTAACGGGTGCTTCCGATGGTATAGGGGCCACTATTGCGGAAATTGCGGCGTTAAACGGCGCGCGCGTGATTACTGTGGCGCGATCGAAAGATAAGATGCTTGCCTTAAAAAACCGCGTTGCAACACGCATAGAGAGTATGGGCGTGCGTAAACGTCATGCCGCTAAAGGGTCAATCGTACCTGCTGTTTGTGATCTTTCAGATATGGAAGATGTTTCCCGTCTTGTTGATCAGTTGTCGCGCAAGGTGAAAATTGATGCTCTTATCAATAATGTGGGAATTTTGAATAACAACTATATAGAAAGCCCACAAGGTTTTGAGCAAAGTTATGCAGTTAATCTTCTTGGGCAATTTCACCTGACAGAAAGCCTTTTCCGACAAAATGTGTTTGGAAGATCCCCCCTATTAATTACGATGTCATCAGGGGGGCTTTATAATTTGCCTTTCAATCTTGGATTGTTAGACCAAGAGGCAAGTCGTTTTGACGGAGCAATGGCTTACGCATCTCATAAGCGAGCCCAGATTGCACTCACTGATCATTGGCGACGTGTTCATAGTGGTAATCATCTTTTTGCCTATACGATGCATCCAGGCTGGGTGAGAACGAGCGGGGTGGAAAATAGCCTGCCAGTGTTCAATAAATTTTTGAAATCTATCCTTCGTACCACAACGCAAGGTGCTGATACAGCGCTATGGTTAGCTCAAAAACGCCCCGGCACAAGAGAGAATGTAGTTTGGTTTGATCGAAAACAGCGCAGTCCGTATCTTTACTCAGATACACGAAAGGCCCGTACGACAACGGAAGACCTGCTAATATTCCTTGAAAATGACGTACGCATAGCGCTTCAAGGTAAATCTTGATTATGGCTCCTGCGTTTCAGGAATTCGTTCTGTCCCGGTTCTTTGAGAATTGTCTCCATCTTCCGGTACTTCAAAAATCTGCCCTGGGTAGATAAGATCAGGATCGCGGATCTGATCCACATTAGCCTCGTAGATAATTGTATATTGTGCACCAGTGCCATAGGCGCGCCTTGCAATACGCCATAAGCTATTGCCAGGCTGGACAACGACCCGACCATCACGCAATTCAATTTGATCGGAAGTAGCACGCTCAAACGGTAACTCAATGACATAAGCGGGACGTCTGCCAGTTTCATCATACTGCACAATTAACAGGGTGTAGATACCTGGTGTCATGGCTGCA
>CAZGVP010000255.1:0-4658 GCA_964529135.1 uncultured Caulobacterales bacterium
CCAAAATAAAATGCCTGCCCCATATGCTCCATATAGGTTTCACCAACAGATGTAGGGTGCTCGGTGAATAATGATTTCATAGTTGCCTCAATTGTCTCATCTAAATTATTACTCCTAACGTAAACTATTAACCTCGTAATTTTGTTCTATATTTCATCTGATTATTGCCTTTATAGGAAAATTATTCTACAAAATACCCATAAAGGAGAATAATTTTGGATGATATCGATAAATCTATTCTATCCGCTCTCCAAGAGGACGCCGACGCTACAATTAGCGATATTGCCGATCGCGCTGGCGTTTCGCAAACGCCGTGCTGGAAACGGATCAAAAAACTTCAGGAGACTGGCATCATTCGCAAGAAGGTTACTCTGGTTGATCCAGAGGCGATAGGCCTAAAACTAGCAGGATATGTTCAAATCAAAACATCTCAACACACCCAAGCCTGGGCAAAAAATTTCAACGCCGCAGTCATGAAAATACCGGAAATTATCGAATGTCACCGAATGACCGGGGATATTGACTACATGATCAAGATCATTGCGCCAGACATGAAAGGTTATGACGCAATATACAAACGCCTTATCAAATCTATCGATCTGTCAGATGTGAGCGTTAGCTTTTCAATGGAAACCATTAAATCAACCACACGATATCCCCTTGATTATGCCTAGCAAGGCAATCACTCAGACAAAAGCAAGTTTCAATGCCGCCTGTTTGAAAGCCATATCAAACCCTCATTGTTCAAACACCTCTATAGGAAAGCCTTGAGGATCCTTCATCATCATAGACCGCCCATCTGGCAGAAAAGGGCTACCCATTTCAGATGGCGCCTGAATCACATCGACCCCCGCCGTTTTAGCTCTGCGGAAAACCTCTTCTATATCTACAGTTCCAAATGACCACATCCCTATACCTCGAGATGGTGGGCCAAGTTGTGGCGCGGGACTATGTTTAGTTGCAGGCCCATGATCCATTAAAACGAGATAGCCTGTTGCAGCTCCAGGTGCGAATGCCTGTATAAAGCGCTCTTTTGTGCCTTCCGGCATTAAAATAGCAGATTTCTCCCCTACCGTAAGCTCAATATCACGGCGAATTTCATACCCCATAACAATTTGGAGAAAAGCAATGAGTTTGTCCGCATCGGTAACACAACGTGCAGAATAAGCCGGCCCCCCTAAGCCTAATTTCGGATCCAAGGGCCCCACGGGAACAAATTTATCCGGACGCGTTACACCAAGAAGGAATACATTATCCGGGGCTTTGTAAACAATTTCTGCAGAAATATAAGTTTCACCAGTTGGGCTTTGAAATTCCATTTCTTTAACGCCGATTGTAGACTCAATACCAATTGCATCCATAATTTTTTCATGTGCGCGAAGGTTATCAATGGGAAAACTTATCGTTGCACCTCCTGTATAAAGGCCATCATATACAGGGCGGACCAATGGAGTTTCCTGATGAACATGAATGACACGAATATGACCATTCGCGCCAGCGCCTTGCTTATAGAATGAAGACACCTCCCAGGAATCATCAGTACCAAACCCTAAATACTTATTTAATTTTTTAAAATGATTCGCAGACGGCGTTTCCCACCCTGCCCCAGTTAACCCATACCCTTCTATCAGTGATTTTTCCACAGCACCTTTATCCGCTGTGATATATGTCACCATATGTAACGGACCAACCAGCGCATCTTCTGGTTTACTCTTTGGTATAAAGATATCTTCTGCCATCACGCACCTATCAATTTGTTATAATTGTATTTGATTAAGTTACAGTCTTGGCTCATCTTTAAAAAAAGGCGTCACCTCACGATTAGAAAGCATGTAGCAATTAGCTAGCATCCACTTAAGATTAATGCCAATGCGCTGTGCATTGGGCTCTGTCCACGTGTAACTTACCTCTTTTATTTCGTCGTCTTTGCGTGTGCCAATATACAGAACGAAAGAATGGCGGGTAAAAACATCCTTTTCATTATTCATAGGCCAATGGATATTTTGCAACGTGACCGAAAGCTCTGATCCATCATCAAGAGTTATCCAGGATTTGCCACCTTTATCGTGGGTTTTTTCTATTTGATATCGCTTGAACGGAATATCCCTTCCACCACCAACACCTGGCACATCAACATAACAACTAAAATTACGTGCACGCTCTAATACAAAATGTGATTGATTTCCCTGCCATACGCTCAGCCAAAGAGCATCCTCGGACAATAAATACTCACTAATCAGGATATGAGGCGGCGTATCACCATCAACGCTACAAACGCCAGGCGTTTCCAATACACCCCGAAATTGCCCCGCCTCTTCTCGCCAGAGAATATCGCAGCCCTCAGTATAAACTGCATCTTTTTTACGCAAACGCTTTTTCGGTAATGGACCCAATAAGTAAGTTTTCATCCGCACAGCTTCAGCTTTATTATCAACCTCCAATGCCAGCAGTGCTCTTGTTGGCGCTATATCAGCTTCATCTTCACCTTCAAAAATCGCAACAAACGAACGGTCAGAAAAATTCTCGGCCTCAACGCGCTCTATAGTCAAACCCATCCGTCGATGCACCGCACCATCGACCTTCTTCAGTCTACGGTCAAAATAAGCTTGATTTGCATTATCGTAATAGCCGGGCAACATCCGATCAACAATCATGATATTACGTTCAGAGGGGGTGCCATCTTGTCCCTGCGCAAAAGCAACTCCCCCGCCATTTATAGTAATAATAGTCGCCAGTGCATATATAGATTTCTTTAAAAACATTACCTTCGCCAATCCTTTGATTAATGATTACGGAACTTCAATCAACAATACTTCTGCGTCCGCCAATCCTTCCCGTAATTTTTTCACTTCAGTATAATTGTCTGAATTCCAAAATGAGAGCGCCACCTCACGGCTCGGCCATTTAGAAATAGCCAGAGATGTGTATCCAGCCAATAAATGCCCCTCTAACATTGTTGCACCTGGGGCAACGAATACATACTCCCCGCCAAATTTATCTACTAATTCAGGCACAGCCTTACCATACCCTGCAATAAATTTATCGCGGTCTTTAATTTTACAAGCGACAACCATATAGGCAACCATTATCAACCCTCCTTACGCAAAGTAAAATTTAAGCATGCCGTTGAGTTTTATCAACCATATTGATCTCTGATTCATCAAGCCATCCATGAATAATTTCCGTAACTTTCTTTGTATGCACATCTAAAAACCCATGTGCCCAATCCGGTAAATCAATAAGTTTAGCATTGGGAAGATAATCCAGTGTTCGTGACGTCATTTCATATAATTCGTCACGTGGATTTAGAAGCAAAACAGGATGAGTTATTTTTTTCAGAATATCAGGAAATTGAAAGTTATATAAAAACACGGCATCATGCCCCCATTCGCGTTTTTCTCCAGATCGCAATATCTCTGCAAAAGCGACCGCGCACATCTCAAGCGTCATTTTTGGATAGAGGCTGCGCACAATCATGTCCCAGGTTTTTTTAAACTTTGTACCATCCTGATCCAGCGGTATTGGTTCAAATGAGTTTTTTAGAACTTCAATTTCATTCGGATATAATACAGCTGCAGATGACAAAATAATCCGATTGATATCGTTTGGACGTTGATGAACAACCTCAACAGCAAGTTTAGCGCCGGCATGAATACCGAAAACATCAACACTACCCCAATCATCTAATAACCCAAGACTGTCGATCACTTCCCATGGAGTTTGCGCATAAACCTCAGCAGATATTGGCTGTAAAGGCGCATCAGATTCTCCGTACCCTGGAAAATCAGGCGCGATAACAATTCGGTCAGCACTTGCCGCCTCAATAAAATTTTCAAAATTTCTTCCGGATTGAGGAAACATATGAAGACAAACCAAGGGACGTCGCTTTTCAGACGCCGGCTTTGAAACCCGCACGTGAATCTGCCCAAAGGCACCATCCACATACTGCCTTTTAGATTTCACCACGCGTTATCTCTCCCTGGGAGCCATGATGGTTCCGCCAATTGATAAATATATGCTTATTATTTTTCATAATATATTTATATACAGACAAAGGGCAAGCATTAAATACATCATTGAAAATTATTAATAGAATAAAATCAATAAGATAGAGAGATTGTCAAAACCTTACATAACCTCATTAATTAACTCCGCTATAATAGGTGCACCTTGCTCAAGCACAGATACTGAAATTTCAGGAACTTCTGTCAAAATAGCTTCCGGGATTATCTGTGCAGCTTTCAGGGTTGGCTCATACAGCCCTGCTTTTGTGGCAAATACAAAAGCCTTACACGCAACCTTTAAAAACTGTTCTTCACAAGGATAAGAAAAAGCTGCCCGAAAAGCATAATTTACGTTCTCACCGGCACTCACTTGATCAACGAACATTTCATACGCGCGCGCCAAAGGAACTTGCTCTAACCGCTTACTGACACTAAATTCCCATGAAGCTGCCAGCATCTCAAGAGTAGGTTTATACTTGACCGTTGCGCCCATTTTTTCACGCAGCCCTGCTCGTTGGGCCGATTCGAAGAAAGGAATATCCACAAGAGCTAGCTGATGTACTCGTTCAGGGCAGAGAAGAGACGCCTCAATCGCAACAAGACACCCAGTATGAAATCCTAAAAAATTAACAGATGTATCTGGATACAGAGTTT
>CAZGVP010000256.1:0-4656 GCA_964529135.1 uncultured Caulobacterales bacterium
ATCTTTATAAAATTTTTGTTAGAATGGTTTGGTAGCCTTGGTCTCCTTTTGTTTGTAGCAAAAAAACTGGACCATCAATCATATGCGGCAGACATTGTTGTGGGATATAATTGGTTGCAAATGGTCTTGAAATTGCTTTTTTCATTTCCGTTGTTAGTTCTAATGGCAACCCGGTCTCTGGAAATCAGCAGTCTTTTCACTATTGGTGCAATGGCGTTATCAATTGCGTTGACTTGGGGGGTCTTGCGACGTGCAATCCCTGATGTTGCGCCACCTATAACGGCAGGAATGATGGTAGGGGTATTTTTTGTGAATATCTTATCCCAGATTATTCTTGCTTTCTTAAGTCAGCCATTTTTACAGATACCATCTGCTTAGAGGTAGATTATGTCACTCTCAAATGCATTGGTTCTTTTTTCCGGAGGGCAGGATAGTGCTACGGCATTGGCATGGGCGTTGAACCGGTTTGAATATGTTGAAACTGTTGGTTTCACATATGGGCAACGCCATCATGTGGAGATGGCTGCTCGTGACAGGATACGGCATGAAATTGCGGATACCTTTGTGCACTGGGCACCAAAACTGGGCTCAGACCATGTGCTCGAAATGGAAACCTTTGGCTCAATCAGTCAAACGGCAATGACGCAAGAAACTGAGATTATTATCGGCAAGAATGGTTTGCCCAATACATTCGTACCCGGACGTAATCTTGCTTTTTTGGTTTTTGCCGCTGCGCTTGGTTGGCGGCGTAATATTGGAACCCTTGTTGGTGGAATGTGTGAGACAGACTTTTCCGGATACCCTGATTGCCGTGAAGATGTGCTCAATACCCAAATGGATGTCATCAATATGGGAATGGCGGTTAGCATGAAACTTGAAACGCCGCTTATGCATTTAACCAAAGGGCAGAGTTGGTCTTTGTGTGAGGCCCTTGGTGGGGAGGTTTTGGTGAATTTAGTCAATGAACATTCGCACACTTGTTATAAGGGTGTTCGCGAAATGCGTCATGTTTGGGGCTATGGTTGCGGCGACTGTCCGGCTTGCGACTTACGCGCACAAGGTTGGAAGAGCTATAATGCGGGAGTGGCGCAGACAAATGGCTAAAGCCTATAGTATTAAAGAGGCGTATTACACGTTGCAGGGTGAGGGCGCACAGACCGGGCGGGCGGCAGTGTTTTTACGGTTTGCCGGCTGTAACCTATGGTCTGGCTTGGAGCGAGATCGTTCAAGTGCAGTTTGTCAATTTTGCGATACTGAATTTGTTGGTACAGACGGGCCAGGTGGTGGAAAATTTTCCGCTGCGGGCCTTGCCGATCATGTGCGCACGATTTGGCATACTCATGCAGATGATAGTGGTAAGCCCTATGTGATTTGCACAGGTGGGGAGCCATTACTGCAATTGGATGGTAATCTCATCACGGCCCTGAAAGGTGTTGATTTTGAAATTGGAGTTGAAACCAATGGAACTCAACTGCCACCAGAAGGGCTAGACTGGATATGCGTTAGCCCAAAAGCAGATGCACAATTATTGTTGAAAAAAGGACATGAATGCAAGTTGGTGTATCCGCAATCTCTGGCCCAGCCAGAACGTTTCGCGGGGCTTCAATTTGAGCATTTTTTTCTTCAACCCATGGATGGCCCTGATCTTGAAGTCAATACACGCGCTGTGGTGGAATATTGTCGTCATCACCCGCAATGGCGTGTCAGTCTGCAGACCCATAAATTACTCGGTATAGATTAGCTTTCAGGGTGCTAAAATTATGGGCTTTGACAGAACGGCAATATTCCTTCAAAAGACCGCTCTTTCATGGGTTTGACCACCCGTCCTAAGTTTTTTGATTGTTCTTATTTAAGCACTCTGTTTTTGGACTGTAATCCGATGCGTATCACAAAATCAGTAACATTTGATGCTGCCCATTATTTACCGGATGTTGACGGAAACGCACCCGATGATGGCCGGTATGCGCGTATGCATGGGCATTCATTTTTGCTGAAGATTACGCTCAATGGTGAGCCAGATAAAGAAACTGGTTGGGTTGCTGACTTTGACAAAGTCACGGCCGCGCTGGAGAGGGTACGTGAGGCGCTCGACCATCATTTGTTGAATGAAATTGAAGGTCTGTCACGTCCGACATTAGAAAATATTGCTATTTGGGTTGCTAAAAAATTGAAGACGGACTTTTCCGGCCTTAGTGAGGTGGAAATAGCCCGCCCATCAATTGGCGAAAGTTGTATTTATTCAGTGCCGGTTGAGTTTTAGTTCTTGGCTAGAAATTTTGCCATTTTGCGCCCCCAGCGACCAAAGGCGCGATCTGTATCTGACCAAATACCAATTCTTGGCAATCCATCATTAAATGATCCGAAATCCTTATCTGAAATTGTTGCGAGTTCTTGACCATTTTCACTCAGCACAAATGTCGCCGCAGCACCACCAACGTAAACACTATTTGCACTAAGGGAAACCTGTTGAGAATAATCCGCTATTGTCGGGCGACTGGATTTCAATTCTGTAATTGTTGCTGATAGGGTCAAGATACCCGGTCCTGGACGATCAGCGAGTTCAAACCGGTTGCCTATCCTGTTAATAAGATCGTTGTGCAGATCATTAGCTTTTTCTGATTGATCACGTTCACTCACCGGGCGGTCAAATCTGCCAGTACGTGGGCCTGCACGGCGGACGTTTAGATCAAGGGACACATCAACGATATCAATGTAAACTTGTGAATATTCAGAGAAGGGTTTGGTTTTGCTGCTATATGATATTTTATCAAATGGTCCTGCATTCGCTGTGCTGGGTAAAAATAGCAAAATTGAGAAGATAGCGGTTAAAAAAGAAAGGTTTATTCTGGCGCGGGTGAATGTCATCGGACTCTCCATGGATATTTGTAGAGAGATGATAGCGTTAACGCATATTATATGCCAGCCAAAGCTGTATGGATTGTGATAACCACTGCGTGAGTGGATTTTAGTCTTTTTGAGGTGTAAAAATAATCTGGTTTTTGGGCCCTGTATTTAGGTTGCGATCCATTCGTTGCTGTTTAGATGCCTTGCTCTTTGTTGGAATCCAGCCGTGACATCAAAAATTTGGCATCACGGCAATACCCGGCTGTTGCTCGATCTACACGATCCTGAACCTTTTGTAACTGTAATAATGTGTTATCAATTTCCTCGTCTTCTGCGAATGCATTTAGAGGTGGAGGGAGGTTTAATCCATTGGGTGTGCAATCGAGGCGAAAGGATGCTACGGAATAGCGTGCGCGACCAGTCATTTCAATTTCGAGATTTTTTGCATTTGGTCCAATGAGAAGGTCGCCATTTTCATCTGTTTCATTGGCGATCTCTTCAATCGATAGCCTTAATTCATCATAACTTTCTGCCAACAGTGCACGGGCACCTGGTTCTTTTGTGTTTTTGGCGGATTGTGCAATTTCAACGCATTGCGAAATAATTTCTCTCGTTCTGTCCATGACATACAAAACTGCTTCTATAGCAACGAGCGCTTGCGTGCCTGCATGTTGGTTATTAGCTTCATCTTCAGCGGATTTTTTGTTTATCTTTGGGGTTTTCAGAGCACGAGAAAGGCCAGCATTGAGATTGATCTCGGGTACATTATTCTCAATTGGTTTGCGGCGAAAAAGGTTAGAAAGTCTGCGTTTTTCAAGTTGTTTACCTTGCGTGTCAGGTTCACTGCCATCACGTTGTTTTTGTGAATTATTTTCCCCATTTGGTGGGCTGATATTCTTTTCAGGTTTTCGTATTGAAAACGTCATTTACGCAACTCCACATAGATACACACACCTTGTGAATAGCGCAGTAACTTTGCAACGACGTTAACATCGCCCCGGAATTTGCGATCAATTTATTCAGGATTGAGTTTAGTTGCTGACTTCGGGTGACTTTCCATTAACCATGAAAACCCTAAAGCTGCAGCAATAAACGCGAGCCATACCCACGGTGGTGCGAATGGGCTGTTACGGCGTCCGTCAATTTGGTTGGTATTATTGCTTAAGATACCAGCCCAGCCGGGGCCTGATTTTGGTGCTTTATCGGTTATCCCTGCCCGTAGTCGGCGGATAGCGGGCATGCGAATATCAGATTGACTGGCACGTACATTGAAAATCCCTCCACCGCTGACCTCAGTGAGGGGTAGTAGCTTGCGGCTTTCCGAAACTACATTTTGTAATTCAGGTGCACTGGCAAGGCCAATTGCCCCAATGGCAAATAGGTCATCAGAATGAGCACGATAAAGGCCTTCGGGAGGATCTTCTGCAACGGCTTGAAAAACGCCCGGGCCCATCTCAACCATTTCAAAAGCACGCTCGGTGCCATCTGGAAGCGTGAGAGTTGTAGTTGAAGCGACATCACTAAGGGTGCGTCGTTTGATTATTAATGAGTTGCCGGCAGTTTCCAGTGTAAGTTGCTCTTCTTCCAGTTGCGGTTCTTTCATCAGCCAGTGTGCTGTGCGGCGCAATAGTTCAGCGTGTGGGCCGCCCCCATCAAACCCTCTCGCCCAAAGCCAGATGTGATCAGATTGTATCATGCCAACACGACCTTCGCCGACGCGATCCAGGATTAAGAGAGGGACATCAGAGGGGCCCGTCATTAATGCGGTGCCGCGTCTCAACTGTGTTGGAATTGCTCGCAACCAGCGCCCCC